>JALVPA010000077.1 GCA_027026055.1 Campylobacteraceae bacterium
AATGAATGGTGAATAGTTTCGGTATGCTTTCCTCCGGAAAGCTTTAGTTGAATGCGGGACTGAAGTCCCGCCTCCTAAATAAATCCCTTTGTTCGAGTTGTATGCAGATTTGAGGGTCAAAGAATGAGAAATGAGTAATGAGCAATGAGGAACCGAGTTTGTTAGTGAAGAGTGAAGAGATAAGGTGTGACTTTAATAACCGAATCGGCTTTTGTGTAAGTTTGCGTTAGATTTGTGCGATCGTCGCGAGTGGAATGAGGGAGCTTACATGAATAGTAAGTGACCGAATGAAACGAAGAGGATCGCGCAAAGATGACGCAAAATTACACAAAGGAAGGGGCGTCGTTGGCAAAAAGTATAAGATCTCCCCCCCTCGTCTCCTCCGCCAACATCGCCTCCATCTGCGCTTTGCTCTCCAGCTTGCGTAACTTGTCGTTATCGACATGCTTTTTAAAGATCGCGTAGTTGAGATCGCCGGTAACGATAATGAGATCGAAAACTTCGTTGGCGCGTTTGGCGACCTGTTCGTTGAGCGTTTCGTCGGCTTCGACCAGTCCCGGGGTGATGAGCACTTTTCTGCCTTCATGCGTAGAGGCAAGATCAAACGATGCCATCATGCCGTCGATATTGCCGTTGAAGCTATCGTCGAGAATCACTTTACCGCCCGCATCGATGCGTTGTAGGCGATGCGCAACAGGCTGTAATGAGGCAAGCCGTTTTTGTATCGCCTCGTCATCGATACCGAGGTATCGCGCGACCAAGATAGCGGCGGCGAGGTTTTCGGCATTGAACGCACCCAGTATCGAAGCGCAAAAACGCGTGCCGTCCAGTGCAAAGCAGGTCTTTTCGAGATCGGCGGTGACATCGTCGATACGATGCATGGGCGCGAGTTGCTCCTCGTCACTCTCTCCCTTGCCGTAGGTTTCGACCTTTTCGTCGGGTTTGACCTTTGCACTTTCGTGTACGAAGGCTTTTTCGAGCCGCTTGCTACGCAAGATCTCCATCTTGGTATTGCGTATATTTTCGAGTGTTTTAAAGTACTCGATGTGCGCCGGTCCTATCTTGCCCACCACGGCGACGTGCGGATTGACAAACTCGGCGATCTCGGCGATGTCCCCTTCGCCGCGCGCCCCCATCTCGACCACATAGACCTGCGTATCATCGGGCAGATCGTCGTTGATATCTTTCATCACGCCGCCAAGGGTGTTGACAGAACGCGGCGTGGCGTAGGTGCGGTATTTGGCGCCAAGCAGGTGCGCGATAAAGTTTTTGATACTCGTTTTGCCGTAGCTTGCCGTGACGCCGACGACGATAAGATCCTCACGGGAAGCAAGCTTCTCGGCGGCTTTGCGCTTAAAACCCGCAAAGAGTAGTTTTTCGATAAAGACGGAGATACCGTATGCGATAAATATCGGAATCAACACCCCGTGATGCCCCAAGGCCAACGCCATCAAAAGCCCTATAAGCAAAAGCGCGGCATAAAAACGCTTCACCCTACCCGTCCATACCAACGGTTTGTCCAATCCTTTGTACCAGCTGTAAAGTACGGCGAGATAGGCGATAACCACCGCAAAAGCGTAATCGCTTGCATAATCGACAAACATATAGAGCGCGTAGGGTATCAGAAAATAAACAAAGTGCCACCACGCTTTGGTGTGATGAAAAACAACCCGTTCGAGTTTGTAGCCGTACCACTGAAGATTGGTAATGGCGTAG
The DNA here is from genome assembly GCA_027026055.1 of Campylobacteraceae bacterium. Lineage (GTDB taxonomy): Bacteria > Campylobacterota > Campylobacteria > Campylobacterales > Sulfurovaceae > JALVPA01. The sequence continues at coordinate 1,717 of JALVPA010000077.1, forward strand.
TAGCCCATTGCCAGCAAAAAAACAAAATAAAACAGAAGGTTAAGCAGTTGCATCAGTCGATTTCCTTACATTGTTCTGAAACGGTTTGCGCGATAAAGGGCGCATGGTGCAAAAAGAAGTAGTGATCGCCTTCAAGCGGATAGAGTGTCGCGTCTGCGATCTTTTCGGCGATCTTTTCGCCGGTCCAAAGCGGCGTAGCGGTGTCGGCTTTGCCCCAAAAGAGTAACGCTTTGCTCGTTACGTTGTCGAAGTTAGCTTCAAAATCTTCATTGACGACGTTTTTGAAGGTTTCGTACATATGCGGCGGCATTCCTTTGGCGTCGTCGCTGACAAAGATATCGCGAAGCGCCGTTAGCCCCAACTTGCGCAAGGTTTTAAAAAGCGCGATCTTGACGCGCACGCCAAGCGGCTTGGGCACCCGGATACCCGAGGAAGAGAGCAACACCAAACAGGGCGGGTTGAGCAATGTCGCTACTTTGCCGCCGAAAGAGTGCCCCATCACGATCGTGGGCGTAACCCCGAGTTCCGATAAAAAACGCTGGACGATCTCGGCATATTCTGCGGTAGTCAAGACAGTATCGTTGCTTGACTTGCCGAAACCCGGTAAATCGAGATAGAGGTGTCTGTACTCGCTCAACAGCTTACCGAATGCTTGTTGCATCAGCTCTTTGTTGCTGCCCCAGCCGTGTAGTATCAAAATCGTCTTTTTGCGTGTCGGACCTACAAGCGAATAAGAAAGTTCGAAAGTGTTGCCGTTATAGGTAATCTCTTTGGATGCCATCGCGTACCTTAATCGAGATATTTCTCTTTTTTCATCTCTTTTTCTTCCACATACTCCCTATAAAGAAGTGCCAACCCAAACGTCACGACAATGATAACCGCTGCGGTCAATGTCCATTTGAAAAAAAGCGTCCAAGACATTGCTTCCATCCAAATCTGTACCAAAAACATTATTGCGTAGACGGCAAGCACAATACCACTGATGATACTTGCTATTTTCATCGCTTTCATTTACGTTTCCTTTTCATTACAACCACATATCCCTCGCGTTTCCAAAGCAAAAGCATGCGTCTGATATCTTTTTCCATCGTCACCACTTCCCATCCTTCGTCGGCATTGGCATTCAAAAACTCCGAAAAGCGTATGGGGTTGACTTTCGATTGCCCAAGCAGCAACGAACCGAGCATCCCCTCTTGATAGATCACCACTTTATATTCATACATAAAGTTTCCTTCAATTTCAAACCGCCTTGTTCTATCCGTACTCAAATCGGATTATTGTAGCACAAAGCCACTATGGCATCGCTTCCTCGATGACATAGCGCCCGTTTTTTACCGTGACGTTCGGAGGTATCTCTTCCGCTTCGAAATAGTCGTATCCCTCTTTGAGCTCCATCCAAAAATCGTACCATCGATGCTCACTATAATCATCCATCGTCGTATCTTCCATGCGAAACGGAAAGATATGTACAGGTACATAACGCTGCCCGTGTTTGAGCGCCGATGCCACCATGGCGTAGATCTCTTCTATCTTTTCGTCCGTCATCGCATAGCATCCTACAGAAACGCAATCGCCGTGTACCATCAGATACGATCCCGTCCTGCCGTGCGCTCTGTCGTAAGCGTTGGGATAACCGAGATTGAAAGCGAGATGAAAACGGCTTTTGGGATTGAGCTGGCGCGGATAGACACGGTAGAAGCCTTCGGGCGCTTGTTTGTCCCCTTCTTTCAGTTTCGGACCCAATTTTCCCGAGTACGCACAAATACGATAAAACTTCAGCGGAACGTAACGCCCCTCTTTTTCCACCCAAAGCTCCAGCACCGCCTCTTTTTTAAAGATACGCACATACAAGGGCGCGCCTTCGGAGACACCGAGACGTTTCAAGCGTTTTTTCAGCGGCGTATCGAAAAGCGCTTCGAGGCTTATATAGGTTTCGACATCCACGTTTCCCGTCAGTTCCGTCACGCTTTCGGATAGCGGCGTATCGCATTCGCCGAATGTCGGTATCTCCCTCACGATAAGCGATTTTTCTTCTATCTCTTTTTTTTCGAGTTGTCGCTCAAACGTAACGTTTTTCTCTCCCACTTCCGAACTCTCTTTTTTTACCGTTGCCGCGGAGGGCAACTTCGTTACCTCTCGGCGATAACGTTTCGTCGCCGTCCATACCGAAAATAGGATACCGACACCGATCAAAAAAAGTCCGAACCTTTTATACACCCTACTCCTTGAAGTTCAAACGTTGTATTTTATCGTAACCGTAAATATCTTTAAAGCGCTTTAACGTACCGTCGTCGTCCACATAGGCGGTCAGATATGCCGTGTGTACCAATAGCGGTTTCGTCACCGAAATTTCGTAAGTTTTCAAACTCTCGTAAATCGGCGCGATCTCCTCCCACGACGTATCGGTATGGCGATCCACGATATAACGCAACATCTTGTTCGGCGAAGACAACCGTACGCACCCGTGACTGAAAGCCCTGATCTTTCGCTTAAAGAGATACTTGGTTTGCGTATCGTGCATATAGACGGCGAATCTGTTGGGAAAAAGAAACTTCACGCGCCCCAAACAGTTGCGTTTGGAGGGCGGCTCGATAAACTTGAAAGGAATCGTCGTATTGCACTCCAAACACTCCTGCGCCACGACGGGATCGAAAGGTACTTCGGAAGAATCGAGACGATACTCTTTGCGAATCACCAATCTATTGCGTTTTAAGTAGTTCGGATCTTTCAAAAGTTTTGGAATTACCTCTTTTCGTGCGATGGAGTCGGGAACGTTCCACTGCGGATTGACGACGATCTCTTGCATAAACTCACCGAAGATCGGCGTCTGTAATCGTCGTTTTCCCACAATGACGGGCATCGAAAGTACGGTTTTGTTTTCTTCGATCACACGCACTTTGAACTCTGGGATATTGACCAACACGTAACTACGCAGATTTGATACGGGTTTCATCAATTTGACGCGCTCGATATTCAGACGTAGGGTACGCATCGCTTCGGCAGAAAGGATCGGCGCACCCTTCCTAACGGCACGTACGGCACGGCGATAAAGTTGACTCAAACGTTCGAACTCGCGATAAGGCGGTATGTAGGGCGCCAATATTGCATCGATATCCGCACCTGCGCGAAGTGCGTTGAGAATTTTTCTATCGTCCACCCGCTGTTTGTAAACTACGTAGTCGCTTTTAAACTCGTCGGATTGTCTATTTTTTTGTAGTCTCTCAAAATGATCGATATCGATACAACCGTTTGCCAAATGACGGACGTAACGCAACAGCATTCGACTCATCAAATGAGAATCGCCGCTTTTTTCTATCTCTTTGACCAACGCGTCGTCACCGCAAATCGAAACGAAACGATCCTCTTGCAAAATCTTTAAAAACGCCTCTTTTTGATCGCCGTACCACCCCTCTTTATCGGGTGCACCACACCCTCCAAGCCAAAACGCAACCGATATCGCAACTATCGCCGAAAGCACTCTTTTCATCCGTTTTCCTCTCCCTTTCGTATCACAAAACTTTTTGCGTGCCGTCTCGACATTCGGTGCGTCGTATCCACGTATCGAGACGAGATGCAATTGTAGCATCAAAAACTTTGACACGCATATCGACCGCGCGACAACGCCTCGGCGCAAACATACGCACTCGAAAAGGCCCACTGAAAGTTATACCCGCCCAGCTCCCCCGTCACATCGAGTACTTCGCCCGTAAAGTAGAGTCCTTTCGTTTTGCGACTTTCCATCGTTTCGAAAGAGACTTCGTCCGTCGAGACACCGCCGCGCGTCGCTTCCGCTTTGCCGTAGCCGAACGTTCCGGCCGGTGCGAAGCGATAACGACGAAGATTTTCGAGACGTCCGAATGTTTCTTTCGAAACTTTATACGCCGCTTCGTCCTCTATCTCCAAACGTGCCAAAAAGGCTTTTGCGGCACGTTTGGGCATCGGTAAAAGCGACGAAAGAACTTTTCGCGACGTACGTATCGATTGCCATGCGAAGCCGGGCAAAAAATCGATTTCGATCGTCCCTTTTCGCCAATAGAGCGAAGCGTTGAGTATCGCGGGACCGCTGATACCTTTATGCGCAAAAAGGACGGCATCTTCGAAACGTTTTTCTCCCACGTGCACGACGGCATCGAGCGAAATACCGCTGAGCTCTTTGAAAAAGCGTTCCGAGGGCTGGACGGTGAAACCTACCAATGCAGGCGATATCGCTACGACGGTG
>JALVPA010000078.1 GCA_027026055.1 Campylobacteraceae bacterium
AAACTTGCCGAAGCGGGTGTGAAAGTAATCGAGATCGATGAGGTGACGAAGTTTCCCGAGTGTTTCGAAGGGCGCGTCAAGACGCTCAACCCATACGTGCACGGCGGTATCTTGCATAAGCGAAACGACCCCGCGCATGTTGCGCAAGCGAAAGAACTCGGTGTCGAGGGGATCGATTTGGTATGTGTCAACCTCTATCCTTTCAAAGAGACGATCGAGCGTACCGACGATTTTGACGAGATTATCGAAAATATCGACATCGGCGGTCCGACAATGGTGCGCTCCGCCGCCAAAAATTTCCAAGACGTCTTGATCGTCACCGACGCAAACGACTACGACAAAGTGCTCGATGCGCTTAAAAAGGGTGAGGATAGCTTCGAGTTCAGACGCGACTTGATGATCAAAGCTTTCGAGCATACGGCGGCGTACGACAGTATGATCGCCAACTATATGAACCGTCGTTTCAACAACGGATTCGGCAACTACCAATTTATCGCGGGCAAAAAGGTGTTTCAAACACGCTACGGAGAAAACCCGCACCAAGACGGCGCACTCTATGAATTCGACAACTTTTTCGACAAGCATTTCCGCCAAATCAAAGGCGAAGCGAGCTTCAACAACCTCACCGACGTCAACGGCGCGATCAAAATCGCCGCGGCATTCGGCGACGAGCCTGCCGTTTGTATCGTCAAACACGGCAACCCTTGCGGCTTTGCGATCAAATCGAACTTACTGGAGAGCTATGTCGAAGCGCTCAAATGCGACCCTGTCTCCGCATTCGGCGGGGTGGTAGCCGTCAACGGTATCGTGGACGAAGCCTTGGCGAAAAAGATGAACGAAATCTTCCTCGAAGTGATCATCGCCGCCGATTTCGACGAAGCGGCGATCAAGGTATTCGAAAACAAAAAGCGCATCAAACTTTTCGCTCAAGGCGGCGAAAAACTCGTTTTGGCAAAAGATGCGTACGATTTCAAACATATCGACGGCGGCTTCGTCTATCAAAACAGCGACTGCATCTGCGACAACGAAGTCTATAACGCGCAGCTCAAATCGAAAAAAGAGGCTACGCCGCAACAGATGAAAGATCTCGAAATCGCGTGGAAGGTGGCGGGTCTCACCAAATCCAATTGCGTCGTCTATGTCAAAGATTCGGCGATGGTTGCCGTAGGCATGGGAATGACAAGCCGTGTCGACGCCGCACAGTGCGCGCTCAAAAAAGCCAAAGAGGTGGGGCTGGACGTTAGCGGCGCGGTGATGGCAAGCGAAGCTTTCTTCCCTTTTAGAGATTCGGTAGACGCCGCGGCGGAAGCGGGCGTAAGCGCTATCATCGAGCCGGGCGGAAGTATTCGCGACGACGAAGTGATCGCCGCGGCCGACGAACACGGTATCGCACTTTATTTTACTACGGTACGCCACTTTTTGCATTGATACCTATCGACCGACGCTTCTTCGATGCGGGATTGTCCCGCTCCTTACGACTACCTTGACAATTGGACCGCCACACTGTTTCGTAAGTGTGATTGGAGATTATCCCGTCAAGCGATGGATATCGTTATAAAGTCCCAATCCCATCAATCCTAACAGTATCGCCCATCCCGCAACGGTAAGATAGTAAAGCACCGCTTTGTGCGGTTCTTTTCCCGTGACGAGTTCGTAGAGATTGAAGACGATATGCCCGCCGTCGAGTGCGGGGATAGGTAGGAGGTTGAGCACGCCGAGGTTGACCGAGATAAGCGCGGTAAAGAAAAAGAGCGCGACGATACCTTGGTGACTCGCTTTTGCCGTGACGTCGACGATGGTGATGATGCCGCCGAGTTTGTCCGCACCTACCGCTCCGGTGACGAGTTTTTCGACGCTTTTGAAGATAAGCGTGGCGGCATCGATCGTTTCGTTCCACGCGTAGCGTAGCGCTTCGATAGGATTGTAACGCACGGTAACGATGTGCTGTGCAGGTGAAATACCGATGATGCGACGTGTGATTTTTTCTCCGAAAATGTTTTTGTCTTCGATGCGTTTGGGAGTGAGTGCGAGAGCGTGTTGTGTACCGTTACGTTCGATAAGCAGTCGGATATCTCCCTCGGTTTCGTTGATGCGTTTGCCGATATCTTCCCAGTAACGTATCGGTTTGCCCGCGATGGAGAGGATGCGATCGTTTTTTTGTATGCCCGCTTGCATGGCGGGGGTGTTTTCGGCGACGGCGCCGACGACGGGAAGTAGTTTGGGGACACCGATAAAGGCGATGGCGATATAGAGTGCAAAAGCGGTCAGAAAGTTGGCAAAGGGACCGGCAAGGAGAATGACGATGCGTTGCCACGGTTTTTTGGCGTTGTAGCTATCGGGGGCATAGACCTTTTTCGTAGGATCGGTGTCGTCTTGGCCTTTCATTTTGACATAGCCGCCAAGCGGTACGGCGGAGAGGCTCCATTCCGTATCGCCGATTTTTTTCGTAAAGAGGCGTTTGCCGAAACCGATACTGAAAATTTCGACATGTACGCCGAAAAGTCGCGCGGCGGCAAAATGTCCCAATTCGTGAAAAAAGATCATAAACGAAAGTACCAGCAACGCGATAACGATATCCATTCGATTCCCTCTATACGGTGATAAGTACGCAATTATAGCCAAGAGTGCGCAAAAATTGACATAAATTAATAATAGGATATATTTTTTTGCTAAAATAGTAGACATCGTTCGATAAGAACACACAACGCCGAAATAGAAAAAGGAGCGAAGCGATGCAGCAAGAAGAGAAAAATACCCCTCAAGTAGAAGCGACGGAGGAGAAGGTCGAAGAGACGGAAGCGGCCGCGCGCGAAGCGGAGTCGCAAGAAGCGACGGTAACGGATGAAAGCGATGTGAAAGAGACGACATCGTCCCTCTCGGCGGATATTGTAGGAGAACCGTTGGACGACGATGCGCTCAAAGAGATAGAAGGGATGAAAAAACACGATGCGGCGATGTTGATCGTTTCCAAAACGAGACATATCGTCGAAGATACCGACAAGCAGCTCGATGCGTGCAAAATGTTGCTGAGCGACGATTTGAAAGCTTATGAAGAGGCGAAACAAGCTTTGATGGAAAACGCTCTTGCCGAAGCGGAGGAGTTGCTTAGAGAAGTGGGGTATCTGCCGCCCGCGCTCGAAGCGGAGGAGTCGAAGGAGACGGTTATTTTCGAGCCGAAAGAGGAGATCCCGCCTTTTTACGTAAAAGAAGTCTCCAGTGGGAAATTCGGCGCGTTCGTACTCGGTTTGTTGGTAGCGGCGGGGACATTCGGAGGTGTCGCCTATACCGCCGCGCAAAAGGCGGGAGTTGCTCTTGCTTTCGATAAACTACCGGATATGCAGACATGTCAACAAGTGCTTTCCACCGTTCCGCAACTTTGGGGCGGCGAGCCCAATATGACGTTGGGAGCCGTAGCGGCGGGGGGTGCCGCTATAGTGACGGGATGGATCGTTTATGCGATCAAAGTGGCGACGAAAGGAGCCGCCAATCTCGCTTTTGCCAAAAAACAGCTTGAAGAAGCGAGAGAATATGCAAAACACAAAGGCGATTGCAAAAACGAAATGGATAGGGTCGATGCCCATATGAACGAAGCGATCGAGATGCTCAAAGGATACGAAATCGCCCTACGCGAACAAAACGGCAAACTTCATCGTATCATTCATATCGAGGGTAAGTTGGAATCGCCCGAATCTTATCACGAAAAATCGAAACGCGAAATCGAAGAGACGCACAAACTTGTCGAAACCGTCAAACGCTTTATCGACACACCGATGTCCGAAGCGGGGAAACTCTCTCAAAAGAGCCTGGCGCTTCTCAAAGACGCCAAAGAAAACTTTCAAGCCTTTATCGACAAACTCTACTGATCGCCGTGCTTTGCGGCGACATCATACCGCATCGATAATATTCCTAAAGACTTTGAAGTCGATAATGTCGTGTTGCTTGTAGACTTCGTATTCCGGACGCATCTCGTGATCTTTGAGTAAAATACCCTTTTCGAGAATCGATTCGAGCAAATAGAGATTGCGTGCGGTATTGAGAACGACCAAGTCGATCTCTTTTCCGATGGGCAAAAAGGACATTGGCATCGGCTTCGAGAACGAATCGTATCGATTCTTTCATGCGGTGATTATAGCATAAATCGTAAACCTTCTCCATCCAAAATACACACAAATAATGTATAATAAAAAAAGATTATCAATAGAGGAGACACCATGAAGCGTATAGCGATACTCTTTGTCTATACGGCTTATGCTTTCGGAGCGGTGCAATATGGCGACAGCGGTTTGTTGGCATTGATGTGGGGTTCGTTCGGCGCGGGGTTATTGCTTAGCTTTACTCCGTGTGTCCTTCCGATGGTACCGATCGTCTCAAGCATCGTCGTAGGGGCGGGCAAGTCGGCAAGCAATGTACGCGCTTTTATGCTCTCCTCTGCCTATGTGGCGGGTACGACGGCGACCTATACCGCGATGGGGGCATTGGCGGGAGCGACGGGCGAACAACTGCAAGCCTACTTTCAAAGTGCTTGGGCGATAGGGATATTTGCCGCGATCTTTTTCGTTATGTCGCTTTCGATGTTCGGATTTTTCGAGATACAGTTACCGGCATTTCTCCAAAGCAAACTCGATGCGCGCGCACGCAGTATCGAAGGCGGTTCGTTTCTCGGATCGTTTCTCTTGGGTGCGGTGTCGGCCTTGATACTCGGTGCGTGCGTATCGCCGATATTGATCTCCTTTTTGGGGGTGGCTATCGCCAAAGCCGATGCGTGGCTTGGCGCGGCGACAATGTTCGCGTTGGCATTGGGAATGGGTGTGCCGCTGATACTGGTGGGGACGGGTGCGGGCTATCTCGTACCCAAAGCGGGTATGTGGACGGTGCATATCAAGCATCTTTTCGGCACGGTGCTTCTGGCGACGGCGATCTATATCCTGACGTTACTAGATAGTGTCGAGCCGTTGTGGTTATGGGGTATGTTTGCCGTCGGCATCGCCGTGTTTCTTCGGGCGTTCGAGCCGTTGGAAGCGGATGCCGACAAATGGGCGTATCTACGCAAAAGCGTCGCGGTGATAGCTTTTGTGACGGGAGTGCTTTGGATGGCGGGTGCTGCTTACGGGAGCCGAAGCCTCACGAAACCTTTGGCGGCGGCGATGAAGTCGATGACGTTGGTGAGCGAAGAAAACTATGTACCGTTTCGAAACGTCAATGATATGGAAGAGTTGGAAAAAGCGCTTGCCAAAGCGAAAGCGGAGCAAAAACCGGTCGTCGTTTATTTTTTCAAACGCACCTGTCCCGTCTGCAAAAAGCTCGAAGCGACCACCTTCCAAGATCCGAAAGTCCGCGCCGCACTCAAAAAGGATTTCGTCGCGCTCAAAGTCGACATCACGGATCCCGCGGACGAGGAGAGACAAGCGATACGCAAACGTTTCAAAATTTTCGGATCGCCGTCGTTCCTCTTTTTCGACAGTGACGGGGAGTATTTGCCGGACGAAACCTTTTACGGCTACCAAGATGCCGAGAGTTTTTATACCGTATTGGATATGATGGCGTATTGATGCTTTTTTTTGACGATTTCGGCGATTATAGCGCGCTATCGTCGAAACATCGGCGAAAATGCAGTGTGAAGGTCGTACCTTTGCCTTTGTCGGAAGAGAGTGCGAGATCGATACCGTAGTTGTCGCAGATACGTCGAACGACGCTGAGTCCTATGCCGAAACCGCCGCTATATTCGGTACCGCGTACATAGCTTTTGAAAATCTCCCTTTGGCGCGCCTTGTCGATTCCGATGCCGTTATCGGCGATACGAAAACGGTTTTTGTCGAGGCGTATTTCTATATGCGAATGCGACGGAGAGTATTTGATCGCGTTTCCGATGAGGTTGCCGAAAAGCAAGGAGAGTCTGTTTTCG
>JALVPA010000079.1 GCA_027026055.1 Campylobacteraceae bacterium
TATGACTCGTTTTCGTCTCTATCAATGCCCGGTTTTCGGAAAGATCTTCTCTAAAATACTCCTTTTCGTCAAACTGCTGCGGCGAAAACCTCATCGTATGACTTCCGGGAATAAACTCGAGCACACCATTGCGACTCTCTTCCTCTTCCAAAGCAAGCCACACGCTGAGTAGATTGTCGTTTTCGAAGTGCCAATAGCGAAAATCCTGATGCCATCGCGTCTGCGTAGAGGTGCGAGGCATTTTGGTCATGATGGAGTTGTGGTGTGCCAGCGTCAAAACCGGCGCTTCTTTGAGAATTTGGTACAAAACGGGACGTATTTCCGGCTCTTCCATCCACTCTTTAAAGACGATATCGCGATCATACACTTGCCGCAATCTTCTGACTGTCTCCTCACGCATATAGCGCGGCACGCCCGTACCGACCGTCGTTTCGCGTTCCACTTTGCTCTTGACGTCGTATTCGTATTCGGTTTCCAAAGGGGGGATACGATGCTTCAAATGCGCCGCGGCGATGTCGCGTATCGCATCGCACCGCTGCGAATCGGCAAATCCTCGTAACAATAAAAACCCTTCTTTCTCGAATTGTCGCAGTTGCGCCTCTGTCAGTTTCATAACATTCTCTTTCGCTAATTATTTGAGACGATTATAGCGTAACATTTTCGATAAATTCAATCTCGCCTTTGCGCACAAGCAATACATCGATACAGAACGGTATATCGAGTTTTTTCGTTTTGAGATAATAATAGGCGGAGTTCACGATTTTTCGTAACTTTGTCGGCGTGATGTTATATATCGGATCGAAATCGGCTTTGGCCGATTTAACTTCGATAAAATGCACAATACCTTCTTTGTATGCGACAATATCGATCTCCCCCAATTTACGGGCGTAAAAATTGCGCTCTACGATACGAAACCCTCGCGACTCCAAAAAGGATGTCGCCGTCTCTTCGCTTTTCTCTCCGAAACGCTTTGCCGATACGCCTTCCATCTTTTAACCTCTCAAAATCCCCCGCCCGTACTGAAGCTATCGCTTTCGATTCCGCCACCCTCAAAGAAGCCGCCGCCTCCAATATCGATATCGTCGAAGAGATCGCCGCCGAAATCCAAGTCGATACTGCCGCTACCAAAGCCGCCCCAATCGGTGTTCGGAATCTCGCGATGCACTTCTCGCATGCGCTCCCACGCCACACCGCTGTTTAGCATACCGCCGATGACATCGCCCAAGATATCGCCGACAACGGCACTGTCAAACCCTGAACCGTAGCGATCGTAGCGTGCACGCTTATAGCTACTGCGCAACCGCTCCAATTCGCGCAAAGAAGCGACGATGCTTTCGTATTGCGCGCGCACTTGCGCCAGCTCCGTCTCAAGTTGCGACGATTCGGCTTCGAGCGACTGTAGTCGGTATGCGATTTCGTCATCTTCGGTGTCGCTGCTTTGGCGCGCTTTTCGCATCAATACGGCGATATCTTCTTGCGCAAGGCACTGCTTGAGTAGCGCTTTACTCTCTTGCGCCGCTTCATCCTCGTCTTTGAGGTATTGCGCCTTTTGTGCCAAGAGCGCATCGTTTTGACGCTCTTTGGCTTCTATCTCCTTATCGATCGCCGCCAAGCGTTGCGAAAGCGTTTGCAGCTTCGCAAGCGTAGCGTCAAGCCCTATCTCTTCGGCAAGTTTCGCCTCATGCGCCTGTAGCGCTCTTTTTGCCTCGGCAGCCTTGCGTAGCGCCTTTTTGGCATGCAGTTCAAAGCCCGGGATCATCTTCTCTATCGTCGCGTAAGCGAGGCGATACTTCTCATAATCGATCAGGTTCGCCACCTTGCCGTCTAACCAACGCGTAAGCCAGCCACCCTTGTAACGACTCGTACCGTAACGGCGTCGCCACAGATAGGAAAAGAGCGCATCAGCATCAAAGGGGCGCTTTTTTTGCTCATAGCTCTCTTTGGCGGTGTCGGCTTTGGCTTTTGCGACTTTGGCGATCTCGCCGAGGCGCTTTGCTTCTTCGAGTTTGTTTCGATACGACTTGTCCGCTTGTAGTTTTTGCACGAGTACTTCACGCTGTTTTATCGCCGTCTTTTCTATGCTAAGCTTCTCTTGGGTTAGCGTACGCCGCTGCTCCTCGAGATCGCGTAACTGTGCATCCAGCGCCTCGATTTTCGCCTGCAAGGTATCGTATGCCGCCTCTCGCTTGCGCATCAAGCGCTCCACCTCCAAAAGGCCACTTTGCGCCTCGTCTTTCTCTATAGCCTCAAAGTGCAAGGCGGTAAAACGATCGATAAGGCGCATCGTCTCTTGGCGCAAGCTATCCAAACGTTTGTTAAGCGCATCCTCCCTACTTTCAAGACGCGCCGCTTCGGCACGTTGCATCGCGATGCGATCGTCTATCTCCGAAAGCGTTTCGTATCCGCCGATCATCCTACCACCTCGTTATCTTTCCGCCGACGACGGGTATCGTGTAGGCGGGTTCGAGCTTGCCCCGCTCCTTCTTGCCTACAATGCGCTTATCGACGATACCGTCCGCCATCTTATCCGCGCGCACTGCTTCATAAACATCGCGCGGCACGCGAATGCCCCAGCGCGATACCTTCTCGCGCTTGCCGTTCTCTTCATTCTCTATCTCTAGAGGCAATGCTTTGCCGTTTTCATCGATCGCTTCGACGATCAGATAGTAGTTTTTACCCTGCGGGTTTTTGGGCGGGATACGCCAGATGCCCGAACGTACGCCCGGCACTTGCACGATGCGCAGCGTGTAGGTTTGCACAAGACGAGTATAGAGCCTCTCAAGCGCCGCTTCCGCCGCTTCAGCGGCAGCAGTATCGCCCGACTCCGTTGCCGTTTTTACCTGCTGCATGAGTGATTGTGCCTTTTGGGTGATACGCTTCTCTTTGGCAAGCGCCACGATCGCTCTTAAACGCTTAAGCCCCTCCTCTTTGAGCTGTTGCGCTTGATGCTCTCTTGGATAGAGATAGACGCCGTAATAAAACCCATAACCCCCTGCTCCGATACCGAGTGTAAGCAAGAGCATCTTCAAAAAGGTGCCGCGCTTGACATAGAGGGTTGCCAAAAAACGTCCGAAAGCGCCGCCCTCGGGTCTAAATTCGAAGCGCTCCTCTTCAAGCGCGCGCACCCCCTCTTCGAGAATCGCATCGCTTACTTCAATGCCCTGCCCTGCATAGATGTGACGCAGCTTCTCTATGAGCGCCTTGCGACGTTCGGCGACACCAAGCTCTTTGAGTGCGAGTTTCTCTTGATGACGCAGGGTGTCGACGACATCCATCGCCACCATCATCTCGTCGAAATTTGCCGACTTTTCTGCCATTGTTCCCACTTGTGCTTATGTCGTATGCGCCGTATTTTCAGGCAATGCTTGCGCACGCGTCAGCAGCGAACTGAGACGCGCCTTGCCCTGCTCTACGCTTTCGCCGATCTCTTTGGCGTTTTTCTCCGACAAACGTCGCATCTCGTCGATCAACTCCGCGCTGCGCGATTGGAAATTGACCACCGAATCGACCAACTTTTTGACCGATTCGGCGCGAATCGTAGGACCGTAACCCGCCTTGATCGCCGCCTCTTGCACCTTGTCGCCGATCTCGCCGAGATCTTCAAGGCTTTTGTTGATCCCCTCTTTCATCGCCTCGAGTGTCTGCGTACTCTCGTGCAAACCGAAAAGCCCCGTAAAGGAAGCCGACAGTGCGGTAAGCACTGTCTCGTTGGTGCCGAAGAAGGTGACCGCTTGCTGATAGAGGCGTTTTTTGATCGCGTTGGTTTGCATCAAGCGCGCCATAATCACTTCGGAAGTGTTGTAGTTGATCACCAGATTTTCCGCCAAATCTTTGGCGATCTGGTAACGCTCCTCGGCATCTTGCAGTTCGCGCAACCGTTCGTCGCGCGCTAGCTCCAAGCGTGCGCGCTGTGCCAAATCGTCCCCTTGAAAACTTTCGACCGCCCTGCTTGCTTCTTCGAGTTTTCCTTTGGCAATATTCCACTGCGCTTCGGCTTGCTGCAAGATCTCGTACGCCAAAACTTCCGCCTCTTTGAGTGCGCCGCGGAAATCTTTGTATGCATTGAGGATGTGAATCTCTCGCTCGATCTGATCGTCCGAATCTTTCGCTACATCCAGATAAATCTTTTTGATCTTTTCGAAACGATCCGAGATATCGCCACGCGTGACCTTCATCCAGATATTGCCGATGCGCTCGAAGGTGTCGATCTTGCCGTCGTCGAGTTGCTCTACCATACTCTTGGCATCGTCACGAATCGAGTTAAACGCATCGGTGATCTGCTTGTAACGCTCCGCAGTATTCATCTGCGACACTTCGTTGCGCACCACATCGTTAAAGACGCTTGCTTGCGAAAGCGTGCGCGCAATCGTCAACGCCTTGCCTTCGTTGATATCGGCGATCTTCTCGATCACCGCTACGATCGGCGCCTCGTCGCTCTTTTCGGGTACTAACCCCAAGTCGCGCAGTTGTTCCATCGCTCTGTCGAGATAGTGTAACGTTTGCGATTTCATGACAATCCTTTTGGAATTGAGATATAAAAATCATACCAAAAGGTTATAAAAGAGAAAATCAAAATCACCTTGATTTGACAAATTTATCGCATTACAAAACAAAAAAGGCGATTTCATCGCTCTATTGCCAAACAATTTTGCTTTTCACAGTATTGACTCATCACAAAATTATCTTAACTGCACGCTACCGTGTCGCCTACCGGTATCACATCGACTTTCACCGACTTGAAGCGCGCCGTCATCACCAATGCGTCGCACTCGTCGCCGAAAAGCGCATTGATACGGCTTTTTGCGTGGTGAAAGGTACAAAAAAGCGTGCGAGGACGCACCTTTTCGGTATAGATGACTCTCAATGCCTCGCTCTCACCGTATCGGCTTTTTAGAATCACTCTGTCGCCGAATTTTCCTTCGTCCTCGCTCGGCGCCAAAAGAATATCTTCGTCGTATTTGGTATCGAGACGATTGCTTCGCTTGGTCTGCGCAGCGTTATTGTAATGCGCCAGCGTGCGGCCGGTGGTAAGATAGTACCCCTCGAACCCCTCTTTGTAAAACCGTTTTTCAAGAATCTCTTTCACCATCCCACGCAACTCGTACGGGTGATAAGCATAACGTCCAAGCCCGTCTTCGGTACGAAAGTCAAGCAGATGCAACACGGGTGTATCGTCGTCGTGGATCGGCCACTGCATCCCTCGTTTGCGGTGACGCTTCAGTCGATAATAGGCTGCACCCGCAAAACGTTTCGGCGCTTTTTGACGCACTTCGTTCCAGACATCTTCGCTGGTTTCAAAAGCGAAATTATCTCCGTCCCCCATTTTTTGCGCAATCATTTGCAACACTTCCCAATCGTCCGGCAAATCGGAATGTACCAAGGGCTGAGATAGATGCAGCCTACGCATCGCATTAACATAAACACCTGTCTTCTCATAAGCCGAACGTACGCCGATCACAATATCCGCCATCTTGGCGGTTTCGACCATAAAAAGATCCATGACCAATAAAAAGTCGAGTTTTTTCAACGCTTTTTCGCTTTTGTTGACATTTGGGTGGATATGGGCGATATCTTCTCCCATATTAAGTAGCGCTTTTATCTTGCCTTCCCTCATATCGTCGATAAGTTGTGGCGTCATACGCCCGATCACTTCCGGCGTCTCGTAATCGGGAGCATAATAGGGCAAACACCCCATATCGCAAGCGCCTTGGACATTATTTTGTCCGCGAAGCGGCATCAGCCCAGCACCCGTCTTTCCGATATTTCCGGTTAACAGCGCCAAATGTGTGATCGCCATCACCGCGTACGAACCGTCGATATGCTCCGTAATACCGAGTCCCCAAAAAATCATCGATTTTTTCACCGCATATTCGCG
>JALVPA010000080.1 GCA_027026055.1 Campylobacteraceae bacterium
CAGTCTTGGAAATATCGAGATTGGTAATCAGACGCATCTGCTTGTCCAACACTCCCGCCGTATCGGTCAAAAAGAGCACCTTACGCGCTTGAAGCGCCACGGCTATTTTGCTCGCCGCCAAATCGGCGTTGATATTGAAACCGGGATGCCCTATCGTCGAACCCGCGGCAATAGGAGCGATCACCGGTACATAGCCGTCTTCGAGGATATTGTCCACGATTTCGGGATTGACGGTCTCGATCACGCCGGTATAGCCGAAATTGTCAAAATCTTTCGGACGCGCTTGCAAAAAATTGCCGTCTTTTCCCGAGATGCCGATCGCTTTGGCACCGTGCTGATTGAGTAACGAGACGATCTCTTTGTTGATCTCTCCGCTAAGCACCATTTCGGCGATACGCATCACCTCCTTGCTGGTAACACGCTGCCCGTCCACGAATGTCGTATCGACACCCAAATCACTCAAGAGCGACGTAATGCTTTTGCCGCCACCATGCACGATGATAGGACGCATGCCCACCAAATGTAACAAGACGATATCCTGTGCGAAAGACTCTTTGAGCTCCGGCGACGTCTGCGCCGAACCGCCGTATTTGACGACGATTTTTTCATTTTGGAATTTTTTGATATACGGGAGTGCGTCAAGCAGGGTTTTGACCACTTCGATTTTACTCTTCATCTGTTCGATTCCTATTTTGATATTTTCTAATATACTTATCGACCGCTTCAATATATTCGGCTTTGATCTCTAATTCTAACCTCATTTGGACGATAGGCAACTTAAATCCTTTCATTTTAACGGCGTCTTTTTGTGTCGTTAAAATCGCTTCGGCGCCTACTTCGCGCATCTTCGCTTCCAACACCGCTTCATCGAAATAGGCATGATCGTCCAACACATATTCGCCGACGATGCTCTCTTTCGGTAGCCAACGACGTAATCGCTGCGGTCTGGAAATTGCCGTCGCAAAAAGAAGTTTTTCATAAGCGTACCTGTCTATTTTTACGCGTCTAACAAAATCAATCTCCTCTATCAACACGCTATCGGCAAATCGCTTCGCAAAAGGAAATTCTCTGTACGGCCCAGCGGGAAAAGGCAGTCCGTTCGGAATATCAGAAGGCTCCAACACAATTTCGTATTTTTCTATTTCAACACGATTGAATCCGTCGTCCAAAAAGACGACCTTCGCACCCATACGCTTCGCCTCTTCGATACCGACATTTCGGTTTTCCGAAACAACGACACTCGCATGAGGTAACGCTTGCGCCATCAACATCGCTTCGTCGCCGCTATCTTCCACGTCGGCAAGAATCTCACCGAAACGGCTGACAACCACCGGCCCTTTGCTTTTGCGACCGTATCCGCGAGAGACCACCGCCGCTTTCTCGTACCTCGACGCTAAAGCGATCACAAACGGCGTTTTGCCGCTACCGCCGACAACGAGATTGCCCACCGATACGATCGGTATGCCCAAATCTTTGCGTATCGCCACCTTTCGTCGAAGATACATCCAGCTACCGTAGAGCAAGGATAAAGGCGCCAACACTCCTATTGCCGCCCAATCCAAACCCCTCGGACGAAAATAAAGCCTTTCGAAAAAGCGTCTCACCCCATCTCCATATTTTTAAATCTCATTCTTATTCCTCATCAAGATTAAACCTTGTTCTTCATTCAAAAGGTGTGTGATTACGCACCCTACAAACTCAAAACAAACCGAAACTATTCACTTTTCTCTCTTAACGCTTCACTATATTGCGGGACTAAAGTCCCGCCTCCATTATTGTTCATAAAAATCAAAACCATATCTCTTCACCCTTCACTCATCACTAAATTTCGGTTCCT
>JALVPA010000081.1:0-15641 GCA_027026055.1 Campylobacteraceae bacterium
TCTTAAAGCCGTACTCGACGAACTCCAAAAAAATCCGCCTCCATCCGTAGCGGGGATAAATTTCGGCCAAGCGCCGCAAGATTGGGAAGTTATCCTGCTCGCTGTGCAATACGAACTGGCCGAAGAGGGCGGGAAAGCGCTCGTTTCCGGTTCTTTTAGCGGCTTCGAAGCCTATTTGAGCCGGCTACCGCTATAGCATTCGGTGATGAAGTAAGGTACGATGGCCGAAACGAAACGACATACTCTGCGCAACATCCAGATGATGCGTGCGATCGCGGCTTTATCCGTCCTACTTCATCATGCTTTGCCTCACTACAAAGCGATGGGCGGAACGTCGCCTACGATAATGTTCCTCGGAAAGTGGGGCTTTGTAGGTGTCGATATCTTTTTTGTAATCAGCGGTTATATCATGGCTTATACGACATTCGACAAAGAGCGTTCGTGGAATAACGCCAAACGGTTTCTCAAGCACCGTTTTGTACGCATCTATTCCGGCTATTGGCCTTTCTTCTTCGTCATGATTGCCTTGCTTTACGTCACCGATCCGAAAAGACTCGAAAGTTTGAACCTCTGGGGTTCGTTATTACTCACCGAAGCGGATATGTTCAAGTTGGTGCTACCCGTTTCGTGGTCGTTAACGTACGAACTCTATTTTTATCTGCTTTTCTTTTTCACTTTTTTTATTCCGTTTCGATTTTTGTATTCTCTCCTTTCTGTCGGGATCGCGATGTTTGCATTCGCGGCCGTCTATCTTTATCTCACGATCCCGGAACAATACACTACATCGACTCAGACATTTTTTTATTCTCCTTTTTTATTGGAGTTTTTCGGCGGCGTATTGCTTTTTATGTATCGAAAAAAGCTTATGCTTCCTTTGATGATTCCTATCGTAGTGCCGATCATTTATTTTTCATATGCTTACGGTATCGAACACGATGCGATGAACGGCATGCCTCGCATACTCTCTTTCGGGACGGGAGCCTTGGGATTGATTTTGTTGACGCTCTTGTTGGAATACCATCGTATTTTCACTGCAAAAGGCACGATAGTGGCGATCGGAAACGCCTCTTATGCCCTCTATCTTTCTCATTTGATCCTTATCGGTTTTTTTAGCATCTTCGGTCTGCGAAAACTATTTACTTCGCAAGAATACGCCTTGTTACCTTTGTTGGGATTGGTTTTTTTGATAGCGATATGTGTAAACTTTAGCCTCGTTTATTATGCCCGTATCGAAAAACCTCTATATCGAAAGCTTATTTCTTTCGGAGAAACGCGATGAAGCTTTCCGTCATTATCCCCACATATAACGGCGGCCGCCTTTTTGTGCGCGTACTTAAAGCACTGCGAAACCAAACCGTTTCTTTCGAACTGATCATTGTCGATTCGGGTTCGACGGACGGGACTGCGGAGCGCGCACGTAAAGAAGCCGATATTTTCCTTTCCATCGACGCAAAAGATTTCGATCACGGCGGTACACGTACCCTCGCTGCGAAAAAAGCGAACGGAGAAATACTGGTCTTTTTGACACAAGATGCCCTCCTCATGAACGATACTGCCGTCGAAACGTTGGTAAAATGCCTTGAAGACCCCCAAACGGGTGCGGTATTCGGAAAACAACTTCCTTATGAGAATACATCGCTTTTTGGAAAACACCTTCGCCACTTCAACTATCCCGATGCCTCTTATGTCCGCTCTATAGAAGATAAACGGAAATATGGTATTAAAACCGCTTTCTTCTCGGACAGCTTTTCCGCATATAAAAAAGAGGTACTCGAAGAGGTTGGCTACTTCAAAAACGGGTTGATCGTAGGGGAGGATATGCATATCGCCGCAAAAATCTTGCGCGAAGGATATCGTATAGCCTATTGCGCTTCCGCGGCCGTCTATCATTCCCATAGCTATAGCGCGCTACAAGAGTTTAAACGTTATTTCGATACGGGTGTTTTTCATACGAACGAGCGGTGGTTGCTTGAGACATTCGGAAAAGCCGAAGGCGAAGGCAAACGCTATGTAAAATCGGAGCTAAATTATTTGCTTAAGCATCGTGCATTCGGTAACATTCCCGCATTTTTCATACGCAATCTTATGAAATATGCAGGATATAAATTGGGAAGGCATTATCGTCTTCTTCCTTCTTTCATCGTTTCCGCATGCAGTATGCACACCGCATGGTGGGAAAAAAGAAATGCCTCCGCTTAGTTTCGTTTTATAACTTTAAACTTAAACGTATATACTTTCACCGAACGTTCTCATAAAGCGTTTTTATGAAACTTATCTCTCCCCCCGTATCGCAATACGACGAAAGAATAAAAAAAAAGCGAGGAAAGAACATTGTCATTCAAAGATATTCTCAAACTGATGCGTCCTCATCAGTACATCAAGAATTTGTTTATTTTTTTACCGCTCTTTTTCGCGATGAAGATTACCGAGACCGATTTGCTATTCAACGATGTCGTCGCTTTTATCGCATTCTCGCTAACCGCCAGTGCTGTCTACGTATTAAACGACTATCACGACAGAGACGAAGACCGACGCCACCCAATTAAAAAAGACAGACCATTGGCTTCGGGAGCTATCGGTACGACACAAGCTTTTGTGATTATGGCGCTCCTTGCCCTCGTCGGTTTTACTTTGATGTCTTTCCTTTCTCTCGAAGCATTCGGCATACTTTGTTTATATGTCGTTTTAAATATTGCTTATAGCTTTTATTTGAAACATGTCGCTATTTTGGACATAACGATTATCGCTATCGGTTTCGTACTTCGATTGTTTATCGGTGCTTTCGTTACGGATGTGGTACTATCGATGTGGATAGTCGTCATGACGTTTTTGCTGGCACTTTTTCTAGCACTTGCCAAACGTCGTGACGATGTCCTCATCTTTATGGAGACCGGGAAAAGAATGCGCAAAGTTATAGACGGTTACAATCTGCAATTTCTCGATACAGCAATGTCGATCATGGCTTCGGTCGTAATCGTCGCTTATACCATTTATACCACTTCTTCGGAAGAAGCGGCATATTTTCATACGCAATACCTTTATCTCACCGCTCTGTTCGTCATCATGGGAATCATGCGTTATCTGCAAGTGACTTTTGTGTTTAAAAATAGCGGCTCGCCTACTAAAATCGTACTGAAAGATACGTTTATGCAACTGACGCTGCTGGGTTGGATTATCACTTTTGCATGGATCATATATTGAAAATTGCTCTCAAATATACGCTCTTCGCCATTATCGCCACAAGTTTCAACCTACTTGTTCAATATATCAGTTTTCGCTTCTACACGGGCTATGGAGCATTGTTCGTCGCTATGTTCTGGGGCACGCTTGTCGGCTTGTTTATCAAATATTATCTCGATAAACATTACATTTTTTATTATCGACACACTTCTCAAAAAGAGAATGGAAAGACCTTTGTTCTCTATTCTTTTATGGGTGTATTCACCACGCTGCTTTCATGGAGTATCGAATACGCTTTCGATGCCCTGTGGAAAATAGATGTCGCCAAATATATAGGTGCGATAGTCGGACAAGTCGCAGGATATATAACAAAATACAGACTGGATAAAAAGTTCGTCTTCAAACAAAACGGTTGAGTGCACCGTTATAATGTCGCGCCTTCTTTATAAAACCAAATTTCCGTCTCTCCGCACCGCCACACTTTATCGGGCTTGCCGTTTTTTTCTTCGATAAGATCGTAATTGAGTTCGTAATAACGCTGACTCGCACCGTGATCGATCAAGACGAGATCATATTTCTTTTTATACCATCTTGTTGTCGTGATCCATTTGTAAGGATTCAACATTCTATCGTATTGCGCTACGGAAATATTGTGCTCGCTCAATACATAAAGATTCTTGCTTTGCCAATATTGAGCCGCTATCTTCGTCGCGTTTACCTCTTTTATAATACAATCGACACATTCAATCCATGGCGTTGTATAACCGTTATACCACTTTTGATGCAAAAAAGACTCTCTTGCACTCCAAAGCAACGAAACACATACCATGACGATACCGGAAAAAAGCAAACGGCTCTTGGCCGTTTCGCCCAAAAGCTCTCTTATCGACGATACAAGACCCGTATAATACGTAAAAAGGGGCAAATAAACCCATGGAAGTACAAAAAGCGGTATAAAGTAGCGTGCATTTATCTCTCTCGTTGTCATCGAAAATGCCAAAATAGACCCTATCGCCATCAATAGAAACGTCAATGCGATAAAGACGACTGCCTTGCCTTTTTTCATTCTAACGATCTTTTTGTACCGTACAATCGTTACGACACTCAACAAAATCACCGTGATCATAACGAAAAAAGCGACGGAATAGTGTTGCATGAAATCGAAAAAAATCGATTGCAACCTCTCTAGATTGTACGGTATCTGCTCCAAAGACAAAGCGGGATCGTTTGCGTCGGCATGGATCAACCGATTGGGTATTAACGCATCATGCAAGCGTTTTCCGACGATAACCGCCGCTACCCCCGATAGATTCATTCCCAACATATGTTTCCACGAAACCAAACCTGCCGCCCACATCAATACGAGTGCGCCTATCATGGGTAGTATCCACTGCAACACGTACAACCTGTCCGATGCGATGACCGCCACCCAGACAACGAACAGAACGACCGTACGTAGCGATATGCGGAACGTTCGGCTTTTCATTTGAAAGAGGAGAAGATAAAGCATCCACAATCCCACTAAAAAACCGCCGTAATGAAATCCGCTCAAAAACTGCAACAACCATACAGGTGTTTTAAAAAAATAGATGCCGCTAAAAACAAATACCGTCACATACCACGCTGTACGCTTCGTAAAAAAATAGGAGAAAATCAGATAGAGAATCCATACGAAAAAGAAAGCCTCAACCAGAAAAAACAAAGATAAAGCATGGTAAAAATCGCCGCTTATTGAATGTACGATAAAATAGAGTAAAATATCGGGGAAAAAATAAGGTACGGGCGTAAAATACCATGTATCATATATGCCTCCTTCATAAACGAGGTCTTTATAAAGTGCCGGGAAAAAGAGTGCATCGGCATTAAAAAGCGTATCGAGCATCCTATCGTCGGCCAATGTACTCATCGGTATTTGATGCGTATAATACAACCCTGCGTAGATACCGAAAATCAGCAAAACAATCGCTATACTGAAATATAATGCCAATTGTCTCAAAAACTCTCTCCTTCTCTCTTCATATCGAACCTCGCATGCGTACACATATTACTGCGTATACATGGCGGATATATCTTTTTATAACTATACGCACGGCATTGCATATTTCTCGCGTATTATAGTCTAATTTCGACAATATAGAATTAATCCCGATAATTTTTATTGTCGCGATTTACGGTGTGCCGATAATATACCCAATCGACGTCACGTACACGTGAAGAACGGATAAAACGTTTTTTTAACGGAATTTTACAAACCCCTTTTTTATCATTTTTCAGCACCAAAGCAACGCCATACTCGCCTACGGGCAAATCGTCGGTATCTACGACCCCGTAAAAACCGCTCTTTTCATAACCATCGAATCCGAATAGTTTGGCGACATCTTTTCTGTTCTTTTTGAAAAGAAGATAGAGATACTTTCTCTCTCGAGAGTGTAAAAGAAGATACGTATTTGTATCGGCACCGTCCCAACCCGCTACAAACGCCCACCCTTCGAGATACATCGTATGTCTCGTAAGAGCAAAACGATCCGTGTGCATTCTCACCCTCTTGCATATGGGGAGACGTTTCGGCACGCTGTCGGCATCGAGACGCTTCGCATAACGGACGGCATAGCCCTTTTCCAAATCTATGGAGTCGTCATAAATTTTCTCAGTATCGACTACATAAAACAATTCGTTCTGCCTTACCCCTTTTCTAAAATAAGTGAAATCTTTACATATGAGACTATTGTTGCCTTGACACGGATCGACGATATCTTTTTCGCTTATATTCAAAGCAATATCGCTTTTGACAGATTCTATCATCGAATATCTGATATCGCTCATCATATCGAGAGCCAACAGTTTCTTCGTTTGGACTTCGCGAGACAGAGGAAAAGAAAAAAGCGTATCGAAGTAGAGATTTCCGCCATAAAAGGGCGGTAAGCTCATCGCTTCCCCTCGTTTACCGAAAGGATAATATGCATCTTCGACACAATGGTTAGTATAAAAAAACAATTTTCCTCTTTTATAATGCATATGTCTCAGTGCCTGTAATAAAGCAACCGTAGAAAATCGATGGTCGGGATGCTTATCGATTGGAGGGTAAGGTGTCACGATAATATCGGGACGAATTGTTCCGATCAAATATTCGAGATTCTCGACCAAAGAATGCCAATCGTTTCCGCGAATCAAATGTTTCGCAATGCTCGAACGGTTGTATCTTCTAAATATTTCCGTCTTCTCCTCACCTTTGTAGCGACCCGTTACGGAGGCATCCATATTCCTATACATCCATGACAATCTCGTGTCGAAATACCCAAGCTGAATCGTATGTTCCGGAGAAACCTTTCCGTACATCGGCACGGCAATACTGTCCATTGCACGATGTCTACCCTTTAGTATATGCGCAGCATCTTTATCCCTCGTCAATTCGGTATAGATTTCGTCCGCCCCGGCTTCTCCCGCCGTGACGGTCACGATGTAACTCTCTTTCGCATAGGTACTGTATAACCCGAATGCCGCAATCTCCGCATCGTCCGGATGCGGTGCGACGATCAAAATGCGTTTACCCTCCAACTTTGGTGGGTTAAAGAGATACAATGTAGCGTTTTGATCCGGAACGATAATGCGTTTACTGACAATACGTATCTTTTCATACGAAGACAACCGCAACGACGAGAGATTCGCATACCGAATGCCGTTCGTCGCAGCTTCGAAGGTGTGTACCGTTTTATTTCCCAATTCGTCGTAAAAAGTCACGGAGGGGGGGAAATAGCCGCCAAGCAACGTGCTTTTCAAACCTATTTTCAAAAAAGCTGTTGCGTTTTTCGGTATCGATGTACACGAAAGCAAAAACTCCCCTCCGACAATCTCCACGGGGCACCGTATCGCTTTCGAACGGTTAAAATCGTAACGATAGTCTCTCCTCTTCGTTTCGTTGTTTTTCGTCGTTGCGATTTTTTTCATTTTTGAGACGACTGCGCTCAAGTTGTCGCTCTTGACTCCTTCGATACCCGCATTTGCAAAATCGGATATACGGAAACGTACCGTTTCGTTATTTTCGAGTGCGCGAATCTTTTGCACCAATCTCTTTTGGGGCACAACCTCCGCGGCGTATGTCGAGCATATGCACAAAGATGCAAATGCCGATAACAAAACAAACTCCACGATCTTCACGGTTTTTTTCCGTTTTGAAGGTGTAATCTTTTCCATATATCTAAGGCCAGACTCTCGGGAAGCTCCACATCGGCGAACGTCACGATTTCACCCGCTTTGACTTCTCTGACAAACGTAGCATTTGCAAGCAGTCCGATAGGGACGTGATCGGGATGATTTTCGATATAAACCGCTTCTCCCCGTACATCGAAACTGCCGATACCTTTTTTGATCTTGTCGCCCGGTTTGATATCGTGCTTTGCGATGGCGGCGACACTCAATTTCGGATCGGCACCGTTGTTTAGGAGTACGCCGCCGCCGTTTAAGACACGTTTAATGGTTTTGATGATTTCCAGATGACAAAGATGATAGGTTCGCTCAAGTACATAATAAGGACCTTCGCCCAATTTGTAGTAACGTAACGAATCGACCTGTTCTTCGTCGTGTTCCACTACCAAAAATACTCCGGCAGGTAACTTTGGAGAAAGCACGTAGTCGCTGACGGGACACCCGAGTTCTTTGGCCTTGTTCGCCAAAATCGTACCGCCGTGCATCATATCGTCGTCGCGAAGCTTGAGCAACCCTTCTTGAACGATACATCCCCCCAGTCCGTTAGCGACGAGCACTTGTTCTATTTGCACCTTCGTGCCGTCGGTGAAAGAAGTGACCATCTCCAACGAAAGATTCGATTTGGCACCCCAATATTCCATCTCTTCGCGCGTGGGGTTCTCGTTCAAGAAACCCTTGATATTGACGAATGCCAAAGGCTTGAATCCCATGGCCAACGCCTCTTCGTACAAGATCGCTTCCACTCCGGGCTGATCCCCTTCCGCTTCCGTCACCAATCCCTTATCGACAAAGTACGATCCCGTCGTGACATGAAACTCCGAATTCATCGTAACTACAGGAATGTCTTCTTTGATGATCCTATCTATCGTCTCCGTCGCATAGATCGCATCTCCGCTGCACTCTACAATCAAATCGCACTTTTCAAGAAGTAGTTCCAAATCGTTGGTCAGCACCTCCGGCTTGATAAAGTCGCTGCGTTTTTGCGGATCGCTTCGCGTCAAAACCGCCTCGAGTTCGTAATCGGGGTGCTGTAGCAACAGTTTCGCAAGACCGTTTGCGATAAAACCCGACCCTATGATACCGATTTTGTAACGTTTCGCCTCTTTAAAATCCATCAGTGAAATGCACGATTTCAACGAATCCCGCCAATAAGGGATTTCCAAACCGTATTCTTTTTTGATTTTGTCTTTGTTCAAAACACTGTAGGGAGGACGTTTTGCCGGCGTCGGATATTCGTGAGTATTGATAGGCGTCACTTTACAATCGACTTGTGCAATTTCGAAAATCGCCTGCGCAAAATCATACCAAGAACAATTTCCCTCGTTACTGTAATGATAAGTTTCGACACTATCGCTGACCTTTTCTGATTCGATGACGGTCAATATGGTGCGGGCGAGATCCCTGGCATATGTCGGCGTACCTATCTGATCGCAAACGACACCGATTTCGTTTCGTTCGCTTCCTACGCGTAACATCGTTTTGACAAAGTTATGCCCCGTACTACTGTAGATCCACGACGTACGGATAATGACCGCGCCTTTCGGCGCTATCTGTCGGATCGCCTCTTCTCCTTCGTACTTCGATTTGGCATAAACCCCTTGCGGATTGACGGGATCCGTTTCGCAAAGAGGCGTATGATTCGTTCCCTCGAAAACGTAATCCGTTGATATATGAATCAAACGAATACCGTGTTTTTTGGCGATTTCGGCAAGATGTTTCACCGCATCCCGATTGATGCGGTATGCCAGCTCCGCTTCTTCTTCCGCTTTATCCACCGCGGTATAGGCCGCACAATTTACGATCGTATCGATATCGTGCTCGGTTACAAAACGCTCCACCGCCTCTTTGTCGGTGATATCCAACGTCTCTTTGTCGGTAAAATAGTAGTGATCGGAGGATTCCAAGCGCTCTTTATTGGCAACCAAGGAACGCAATTCCCGCCCTACCTGTCCGTTTGCACCGGTGATGAGAATATGTTTACGCATAAAGCTTTTCTCCGTATGCAAAGAGATCGGCCGCTTCGAGCAACGGCTGTTTTTTGTCCTTTTCCGACAGCTTCAACGACGACTTCTCCAATCCCCAGTCGATTCCGATCGACGGATCGTCGAAAGCGATACCTCTGTCGTTCTCCGGCGAATAATAGTTGTCCACTTTATATGCAAAAATCGTATCCTCTTCGAGTACGACGAAACCGTGTGCGAATCCTCTCGGCACGAACAACTGACGTTTGTTCTCTTCGCTCAACTCCACGGCCACGTACTCTCCGAATGTCGGACTTCCTTTTCTAATATCGACCGCGACATCGAGGACCCGTCCTTTGATGACACGTACCAATTTTGTTTGCGCCGCGGGCGGCAACTGATAATGCAGTCCTCGCAAAACCCCTTTTCCGCTTTTGGATTCGTTATCCTGACAAAAATCGACCTTAAACCCCAAAAACGCTTCCAGCTTGTCTTGCCTGAACGTCTCTACGAAATAGCCTCTTTCGTCTCCGTGTACCACGGGATCGATAATAATAACATCTTCTATTTTCGTGCGCGTAAACTTCATTTGTTCTCCTTTTTTTGGGCTTTTTCACTCTCTATTTCGTCAATCCGTTTTGCCACATATTCGGATACCAGCGGACTTCCTTTGTCGTTCAAATGCGTTCTATCCGAAAAATAGGTATCGTCGAGCCCCAAAGGTTGAATCGGTATCAACACCCCTCCGTACGGCTTCATCGCCTCTTTCGCTTTTTCATCGAAATACGCCATGGCGTTTCTGACATCCGCGTACTTTTCGTACAGCGGTTTACGATAGGGTTGATGTACGAGATAAAAACGCCACCCCTTCTCTTTCGCCTTTTTCGCCATACGCGCAACGGCACGAAACGACTCGGGATTCATGATTCCCGGATGCGGCAAACGCCATCGATGTCCGATAATGTCTTTACCGTATATATGCAAAGGTACGCTCCCGCTTGCATCGAAGATCAACGACTCGAAGGTGTTGCTCCGCATATGATCGGGGACCCATCTTTGCTGGCGACGATAACAAAAAAGCAAGTTGCTGCATGATTTGAAAAGCAATTTCAGATAAGCGACGGGATTGAGTTCGTGTCGCATATACTCGATCAACAGTTTCGGATCGTAATGTTCGAATCGCCACGTATGCGGGAAGTCCGAATATTGCGCCGAATAGATCACTCGTTTCAAATTCGGGAAAGCATCCGCCAAAGCCATCAATTGTTCCGCTTGTAGTGTCGTAGCGCCGTATACCGATAGATTCAACGCTTTGTTTACTCTTTTGGAATGCTTTTCGAGTACGGTTCCGAGCAGATCGTTCAAACCGATGGAAGAGCCTATGATTAGCGTATCGACCCTATCCGGGTCGATCTTTTCTCTGACGAACTTCAACTTGGCATCGAACGAAAGATGATCCGTAATCGGAATGGGATAATGCACGTTGAAATAGACGATATAACCCGCGACGACGGAGAAGATAACGGCAAACCCGAAAAAAAGACGCTTGAGATAGGTTTTAGGTTTCACGCGCTTCTCCTCTTAAAAGTTGAAATAGATAAATTCGCTTTTGCGGTAAAGGAAAAAGAGCGACATAAAAAACAAAAGGGTCAACACCAGATAGAACCCGTTCGTTTTGAAGCGCTCTTTCCACTGCATCGAGTTGGGCAAGACCAGTACCGTAACAAATCCCGCAAGGAGCCAATACCCCATCCAAGTCTCATCGAGAAAAGGCTTGCTCCACTTACCGACAACGAACCCCCACTCCCGTATCGACTCCGCGAAAGGGAGTCCTTGCGGATAGACGAACGCTCCCGTAAACATCCCTTTGAGCACTTTAAGCGCATCGTCGAAATTACGAGCACGGAAAAAGACCCACGCGATATTGACGAAATTGAATGTCAAAAACCAACCGAGAAGCTTGGGCATATACAATCCCGCCTGCTGCCACAATCGATGCAGCACCAACGCCCCGCCGTGTAATGCGCCCCAAAAGACAAACGTCCATCCCGCACCGTGCCAAATCCCCCCGAGCAAAAAAGTGACAAAAAGGTTGACATAGGTGCGTATCTTTCCTTTTCGATTTCCTCCCAGCGGAATATAGAGATAATCTTTCAAAAAGCGCGAGAGCGTGATATGCCAGCGTCTCCAAAAGTCCTGGATATTGACGGCTTTATAGGGCGAAAAGAAGTTGATGGGCAATTTGATATTGAACAGCAGCGCCGCACCGATCGCCATATCGGTATACCCGCTAAAATCGAAGTAAAGCTGAAACGTATACGAAAGCGACGTCGCCCACGCTTCGAGCATATTGAGCTCTTTCGCGACATCAAATCCTTGCGTCGCCCATTGCGCGAATGTGTCGGCGATCATCACTTTTTTGAAAAGTCCCATCGAAAAGACGAACAATCCCAAAGCGATATTGTAATAGTTTTTGACCTTGTTGCGCACTTTCGCAAACTGGGGCATCATCTCGGCATGATGCACGATCGGACCCGCAATCAGTTGCGGGAAAAAAGTGACGAAAAGCGCATAATTGAGAAAATCGTACTCTTCGGTCTCTTCTTTGTAACTGTCCACGAGATAAGAGATTTGTTGGAAGGTATAAAAACTGATGGCAAGCGGTAACGCCAGATGCAACAAAGGCAGATGCGTATCGAGCACCCTATTGAGATTGGCGATGAAAAAATCGGTATACTTGAAGTACCCGAGCAAACCGAGATTAAATGCGATCCCCGCTGCCAGAAGTTTCTTCGCCGAATAACTTCTTCGACGTCGACGATGGGCGGCAAGTTCTCGTCCTATCGAGTAATTCACCAGCATAGAGACCAATATCAACGGAAGATATTTGACATTCCACCATGCATAGAAGAAAAGCGATGCAAAGACAAGAAACGCTTTTGCCGCTTCTGTCAAACGTTTCGAGTTGAGATAGAAATAGATAAAAAACGTAATGGGAAGGAAGAAAAATATAAATTCGTATGAATTGAACAGCAAGAGACTATCCCGTCGTTTTTAGGCATATTATATTCAAAATTTATTAATGTGCGGATGCGTTTGCCGCTATTACGCTTTATTGGCTTTTCGATCTCGTCGTAAAAATATACAGCCTTAAAAACGCGAAATTGACAAAAAAGAGGACCCCTTCGACAAGTACCTTCGCCAAAACCACGGGAAAGCCCATCTGTTCGATAAGCTTCATTTGCAAAGTCGCGGATACGATTCCCATCATATAGACATAGACCGCAAAGAGAACGAAACGCCATATTTTGGCCTTCGCATAAAACACGTATTTGTCGAGCAAAGTGTATTGCACACCGATCGATACGGTCCTTGCAAGCATATTGGACCAAAAAACGTTTGCACCCATCGTAATCGAAAGCACAAAGACGAAAAAGTCCACAACCGCCGTGATAATCGAAGCGAACGCATATCTTAAAAGTACGAAATAGATTTTGAACGAATCGACCAGCGGCCTAAAGGAAGTGGCTTTGTTGTTTTCGATATAGATCGTCTCTATCGGTATCTCGACGATAGGGATATGCTCGTTGACCGCTTTGGCGAGCTGTTCCGTTTCGAATTCGAATCGATTGGAAACGATCGTAAGCGAACTTTTCATAAACGCTTTGCCCAACCCTCGCAATCCCGTTTGCGTATCTTTGAATTTGTATCCCAACGCCAAATGATACACAACCCTCGATATGGTATTACCTATATAACTCTTTAGCGGAATATCTTTACTAAACGTACGATAACCGAGCACAAGCGCTTCCGGATTTTTTTCCAACTCCGCCAACACGCGAAGAGAATCCTTCGTAGCGTGCTGACCGTCGCTATCGAGTGTCACCACACCTTCGATTTCCGGATGTTTCACCAGAATATAGTTAAAAAGCGTCTTTAACGCCGCACCTTTGCCCAGATTGACGGCATGCTTGAGCAGCGTGACACGCGAAGGATTCAACTGTTTTACCTGTTCGAAGATCGTGCCGCATACCTCTTTACTTCCGTCGTCGATAATAAAAACGGGGTAATCGCTCTCTTTGAGTATCGAACGAACCACGTCGACAAGCTTCTCATCCGGATTATAGGCGGGGATAACAAACCCGAATATCGTAATTTTCATTTGACGCTCCCAATCTTTACGGCACGCTTTATCAACCCCATATGCCATACCTCCTCATCAGAATCGACCAACAACAGATAGATATCGTATATGCCCCGAGGAAAGTCATCGAAATAAATTTTTCCTTCGAATCCCGCCTTGTCCAGATTCTTTGCGTGAAACGCTTTGGTGACATCTTTTCTTATCCGTAAATCCGTCTTGACGACAAATATATGCGAAGCGTTTTTTAAAACGATAAATTTCTGCGTATCGTCCGTCTTTGCACCCTCGACAATTCCCCATCCTCTAATCGTAAGACCTGTGCCTTTGTGATACCTGTAAAAATCCGTATGCACAATAGCATCTAATCGCACCGGATTCTGCTTTAATTGTACCACAAATGATTTATGTTTAAATAATGTTTTCGAAACGTTTTCGTCGGCATATGCGGTGAAAAGTAAGGCTTTTTCACGATTGTCGACATAGACGAGATATCCTGCTTTCTCCGCCTTTTCCACATATCTCCAATTGTCGTGCGAAACATCTTTTCTACGAAATAAAAAATACTCGCCGCTGCTACAATTGTGTTCCAAATAGTCGCTAAAATAATAAATATCGAGTAAGGGTACCACTCTCTTTTTGTAGGGGAAAAGTATCGTGTTGTATCGTAATATATGGTCGGTCGTATAGACATTTGTACAAGGCTCGCTCGTCGTCAGTATGTCTCTAATCAGTTGCGCGACATTCGGATCTCCCAGTTGCGATTGATATTTTCTTTGTTTTCGTATCGTATAGTTGTCGCCTATCGCCGCCAGATAGATAAGAACGAAAAGAAACGCGATAAAAAATACGGCTTTATTCGTCAATATCTTTCGATAGCGTTTCGTCACATACGAAAAGTTCACCCCCGCAAACAAGATGAAAAAAGATTTGACCCAGTAGCTGTTTCTATCGTCGTAGGAAAAATAACGAATCCAAACTATCGTACCGAGAATGAAAAAAATGGCCGATAAAAATCCCACGCTCCTGTAGGCGCGTAACGGCTTGAAAATATAGAGTACATATGCAAGACCGATTAAAATCGGCGTGAGTATAAAATCGTGAAGCGGGACCGATAGACTGCGAAGTAACGGCGGAGCGGTAGGATACGAAAAAAATTGACGCCATAGATAGTCGAAGTACTCTGCAAAATCATCTGTTTGTGAAACTTTTTCCATCGAAATATTCTTTAAATATCCGATGTTTCCGACAATGCCGTAATGCGTATGCCGATAATAAAATATCAAAAAACTCGCTAGGTATAAAAGAGAAAAAGTGCCGACAAAAAAGACCTTTTTTTTATCGGAGATGCGTTTTACGTTCAAAACGATATATAGCCATACGAAAAGTAAAAAAACGGCTCCGGCCTGTTTCGTAATCGAAGTCAATCCCGCTAAAAAAAGCGCCGTATAAATATAGTGTCGAAAAGCTTTTTCGTCCGTTTCGGTTTCCGCGGCATACAAAACGATAAGCACAAGCGCTCCCATCACCATGACCGGCATGTCTACATATCCGTAAAAAAGTTTCGAAGAGATCAGATAAGGATAAAGGAGTATACCGAACCAAACAAAGGTCGTGTCCTTTTTTTCGCGATAGAGCGTTAAAAGCACGATAAGCGCGACAAACGGTAAAACGAATAAAAGAAGCTTCACGTTCCACCATACTGCCGCCGTTCCTTGCAATTTGTAAAAAAACGCCAATAACGAAGGGATCAGTAACGGATAAGCGGCATCGATCGGTTTATATTCGTTTTCATAAAGCTCCAATGCCCACCGGTGCCACGAAGCGATCGCGTCCCATCCGGCGTAGATATCTCCTCCGTATCGTATCATCGCCGGAGCCAGCAGCAAAAAAGCGATGAAAAAAGTCGTCACGAGAGAGAAGTCGAAATCTTTCCTCTCGGTCCTATCCGCTTTGAAAACGAAATACCATGTCACAACCGTGGCACTCCATGCAAAACCCGTAAGAATATTGTCAGGAATTTTCAAATGGAAACTCACCAGAAGGCCGAACCATACGATCGACAACGAAGCTACAAATCCATATAAAACGACCAGAGAGTGCCGAAAAGAGGTGTAAAAATACAAAAGCAAATGCGGCGCTACGAAAACGGCGAA
>JALVPA010000081.1:15651-16354 GCA_027026055.1 Campylobacteraceae bacterium
GTGATCATAGGTATAAAAAGAGAAATAGACATACATATCGTCGCCGTTTACCAGCGCGGCACTTCGATAGATGATTTTACTGTTGTAAAAATCTTTCCCCGCCGTTACGATGGGTTGCGGTATGAAGTGCCAATGTGTCAGGTCTTCACTAACAGCGAGATAGAGATTGTGACGGTCGCAAAAACCGCGGCGATAGCCGTTTACAAGCATATAAAAACGACCGTTTCCTTCTACGACATTGAGATGCCACGGGTTGAAATCCGAGGGCATATCGATATCAATCCCTTCATCTTTATGCTTGTCCCAGCCGATACCGTCGGAAGAGAACATCACACGAATTTGGTGTTTATGGGGGTCATTTTTACATACGTTCGGAGAGTGATTGGCGGCATCCGTATCGACTTCCACATGAAACATAAAATAGGTACCGTAGGCAATGACGATCGCCGGAGACACGATAAAAGGTTCTCCGGCATTCGTTCTGAATTCCGCCAATCTACGATGTGTCCAGGAAACCAGATCCGGACTTTCCAAAAGATCCAAATATTGTTTGTCGTAATCACTCGGCGTTTCGTTATAGTAAATATAATATGTGCCGCTTCTCGGATCGAAAACAAGATCGGGATCGTCGTTGTATCCGTTCGGTGGATTGTATATCAACGGATTTTTCGTCGACTCGAGAGGTTGAGTCTTCACACCATTT
>JALVPA010000082.1 GCA_027026055.1 Campylobacteraceae bacterium
CGACGAGATCGCTTCGGAGCGTTTGACACGCTTGCAAAACCGCCATTTCGAGATACTCGACGAGATTGTTGCGGCGGAAGTGGGCAAGATACACCTTGTCTATTTCGACGAGCTCAAACCCGGCGGAAAGATATCGGGAAGAAGCGACGACGGCAGACTCTTTACGGTAACGGGGAGCGAAGAGTTGCTCGGCAAAATCGTACCGGTCAAAGTGACGCGCGCCAAGCGTTTCGGTTTCGAAGGCGAGACGGTGACGCACTGATGAGGTTCGGTCGCAAGATAGGCGCACGCTTGCTTCCTCCGCTGGGATACGCACTGATGCGCTTTTATTGGTATACTTCACCCAAGCGGTTTCATATTCGTTCTCCGCTTCCGACGGGGCAGAGTGTCGTGGTGTGTTGGCACGAAGAGCTGATGATCTCTCCGCAGGCGTATCGCAAATATCGACCCGACAGGCCCGCTTCGGGTATCATCTCTCAACATTTCGACGGTGAAATTATCGCGCGTATTTTGGGCTTTTTCGGGATACGCGGACTGCGCGGGTCGACTTACCGAGGCGCCAACAAAGTGCTTCTCGAAGCTTTTCGCGCACTCAAACGCGGCGACGATCTGTTGGTGACGCCCGACGGACCGAGGGGACCCAGGCACGAAATCGGCGACGGAGCGATCGCACTGGCGATGAAAGCGAACTTGCCGATTCTTGCCGTCAATTATATGCCGCGACGCTATTGGCGCGCATCGAGTTGGGACAAGTTTTTGATACCCAAGCCTTTTACGACACTCGATATCCACCTGCGCGTCGTAACGCTTGAGGATACGACGAGTATGGATGAAGCCAAACGAAAACTCTATAAGGCCATGACGGCACATCTCTCGGAAACGAAAGACGATGAGACTTGAGACGTTGATCGACGACTTCTTACTCTATCTCGAAGAGATACGCGGCTATTCGCCGATGACGGTACGCACCTACGAGACGGCGTTGACGCAGATGGTGCAAACGGCGGAGTGGTACGAGGAGGAGGGAGAACGCATTCTCGATATTACCCCTTTTCGTTTTCGTATCGCCTCGTTGAGCAAAAAGAGTATCGCGACCAAGCTCACCGCCGTACGCTCTTTCGTCGACTATTTGCGCAAGCAACGGCACATAGCGGTGACACTCAAAGCCGACGACCCCGTTAAAGTCCCCAAAACCCTACCCAAGCCGATAGAAGAGGGACATATCAAAGAGGTGCTGGCGTCGGCGACATTGCAGGAGCGTTTGTTGATCGAGATGCTCTATGCAATGGGTTTGCGTATTTCGGAGTTGAGCGGATTGCGACTCGATGCGATCAAAGAAGGGTGGGCGGAAGTTGTCGGTAAAGGCAACAAAGTACGACATATTCCGATCGTACCTTCGTTGCAACGCGATATCGCGCGCTATATCGAAAGCTATCGTCCGAAACGTTATCTCTTCGAGGAGCGGGGCAGGGCGCTAAGCGCGTCGCAGTTGCGTTATCGGCTGGGGAAAGTCTTTGCGGCGCACGGACTCAAAGCGACGCCGCATAGGCTCAGACACTCGTTTGCGACACATTTGCTTCAGCACGGTGCGCGTATCGCCGACGTGAGCGAGCTTCTCGGTCATGCGACGATGGCGACGACACAGATATACACCGAGTTGGGGGCGATCAAAAAACTTCGCGAATATCGTGCCGCACATCCGTTGGCGAAAAGCGAAGAGAAGAGTGAGTAACGAGAAGCCGAAGGAGACGGCGCTTAGTTGTCTCTATCGCGCTTTGTCTCCAATG
>JALVPA010000083.1 GCA_027026055.1 Campylobacteraceae bacterium
GTTTCCCGTTGACAAAAAAACTGATTGCTCTCTTTGCATTTTTGGGATCGCTTAGTTATGTCGCTAAGTTTATGGGGACCGTGTTGGCGATCAAAGTGATGATGGCGAAGCTTTGGAGTTTTTTGCTAGCATGGGTACTCAAAGTGGGCAATGCCGTCGTCTATTTTTTGACCGATTACGTATGGGGGAGTTGGCTTGCGCCGCTGATTGAGGTGGTGGTGTTCGGCTGGATTCTTTCGTGGCTTGAAAAGGTGCCTTATCTCAAAGAGGTGATTTTTGCGCTTTATCGTCTCTTCAGGCGTGTGATGCATCTGTTCGATTTTGTGGCGGAACGTGTGTTGCATCTGCCGCTTCGGAGGATCTTTCGCTTTTTGGTACGTCAAACGCGAGAGATGATTTACCGGTTCATCGGCTACACCCGACCGCCGATTTATATACAGCTAAGAGAGTTGCGCAAGATGCGTCCCTCTTTTCGTAACCGTTTAAAGGCGCGTAGAGAAGCATATAGTTCAACACGTCGCAAGCCGAGACAATCGCGCTACGAAGAGCTAAAACAAACGAAAAAGCGTTATGTCAATAAGAGCGATGTTTCATCGCGGCGAGCGCTTCGCGCTTAAGGGTGCGCTCTTTGAGATCGGCGCGTTTGTCGTGTAGCTTTTTACCACGCGCAAGCGCGATTTGGACTTTGGCGAGGTTGCGTTCGTTGAAGTAAAGTTTAAGCGGCACGATGGTGAGGCCTTCTTTGTTGACTTTGCCGAAAAGCTTATGCAACTCTTTTTTGTGCATCAGTAATTTGCGCGGGCTTCGGGTATCGCGACCGAAATGGGTGTTGGTGGTTTCGAGTTGCGCGATATGGGCATTGAGAAGATAGAGTTCGCCTTTGATAAAGCGACAATAGGCGTCGTTGAGATTGGCGCGTCCCGCACGAAGCGCTTTGACTTCGCTTCCAAGCAACACGATCCCCGCTTCGTAAGTTTCGAGTATCTCGTATTCGTGGCGCGCTTTTTTATTTTGCGCGATGAGTTTGATAGCCATACAGCTGTTCCATATTTTTGGCAAAATTATAACACAAAAACGGACAGAGGGAGATTCCAAACAAAACTTAAATCGAGTAATACTATAATAAATATGGTTTATAAGTGAGATTGAGAGAAAAAAGGGTAAAAAATGAGATTTATTTTATCGTTGTTGTTGACGCTCGGTTTGCAAGCCGTTTCGACGGAAGTGAATCCACTCGGGAAAAAATGGGAATCTAATAAAAACTGCGAAGCGTGCCATCAATATTTTTCAAAAAAATGGGAAACGTCGCGTCATTCCCACGCCCACTACAATAAAAACGATCTGTTTAAAAAATCGCTCGATTATATCGTCAGAAAAAATCCGACGCTGGTACTCGACGAAGTCAAAGTCGAATGCGCACAGTGTCACAATCCGCGCTTGGCGAAACGAGACGTCAGCAACGAAGAGAAAGTGGCGTTGCTTTTCGGTGACAAGGAGACGAAAACGCACTTTCGCAATCTTTTGGACAACAAAACGATGGAAAACGGTATCAACTGTATGGTGTGCCACAATATCGACAAGATCCATATGGATAAAATCAAAGCCGACAAAGGCGGTATGTACGGGGTGACGTTCGGACCTTTGGGGACAATGTACGGGCCGTTTGCAGATTCGCATTCGCCTTATCATAAAAGCGAACGTCGTGATCATTTTGCAACGAACGAACCGACGCTTTGCTTCGTATGTCACTACGGAAAAAAAAACAAGTACGGACTTTGGGTATACGAAACGGGAAAAGAGTACGAACGGTATGCCGAACGCCCCGATGAAGGGTGCAAAGAGTGCCACATGAGCAAAAAACGCAAAGGTTATGCATCGAATTATGCGCCTCCGGGCGACACGCCGAAAGAGAGAATGATACGACAACATCGTTTCGCCAGTGTGGACAATAGCAATATTTTGCTCGATTATGTCGATATCAAAGGAAAAACGGAGGATAGTGGGGCTTTTTCTATCTCCCTGACCAATCGTGCACCGCATAAGGTGCCGACCGGATACGGGTTGCGTCAGGTGATATTGAAAGTGACTTTTATGGATCGAAACGACAAACCGATCAAATCGATACGCTATGTACTCGGTGCGGAGTGGTTGGATGCGCAAGGCAATGTGACGATACCGCATTTGGCGACCAAGATAGGCAAAGATACCCGTCTCGAAGGCAAAACGACCAAGGTGTATAAATTTAAAGTGCCGCAGAACGCCACGTATGTTAAATACGGATTTTCCTATCGGTTGATTGACGAAAAACTGGCAAAAGAGATGGGGGTGAGCGATCCCTTCTTTTTACGCGAATATACTTTCTTCGAACAACGTTTGCATCTTTGAAAAACGGAATGGGCATGAGCGAAAATTTACATTTACCCGATACGAATGAAGCGATGGGCAACCTCGACACCGGTGCGCGTTCGGAGCTTGCGAGACATACGACGCGTGTGATGTTCCCAAAAGGAGAACCGCTCTTTCACGATGGAGAGTTGGAGCGATATTTTTATATCGTCACGAAAGGCAAGATCAAAAGCTATCAGCTCAATTTGGAAAATGCCAAAGAGCAAACCCTTTTTATCTACCGCGAAGGGGATATGTTCGATACGATTGTCTTGCTCGACGGTCAACCGCACGACGTGATGTATGAAGCGCTCGAAGAGAGCGAAGCAATTCGGTTGCCTATCGAAAAGGTACGGCAACTGCTTTTGACCAACGAATCGTTCAACCGTATGTTTTTTCCGTATCTGGCGCAGCAGATGCGGCATATGGAAGAGCTGGCGGGGGATCTGTCACTCTATTCGACTTCGGAGCGACTGATTAAGCTGTTGCTTCAAAATCTCGATCCGAACAATCGGCTCAAATACAAGTTGATCCAAGGGCTTTCCAACAGTGAAATCGCCAAATTGATCGGTACGGTGCGCCATGTGGTGGAGCGCCATTTGAAAGCCTTGAAAAAAGAAGGTATCGTCGTGCGCAAAAACAAAGACGTCGAAATCCTCAATGCCCAAAAACTTCTCGATAAAATCAATTTGCTCTAATTTTTTTAGATTGCTACCGAAGTAGCATATCGCGTTTGCTCCCACGCATTATAATTGCTTCGATTTGGTTACGACCGGAACGAAAAAATCACATATGAAGGAGTAAACGATGAAAAAAGTATTGGTTTCCGCAATGGCGGCATCCTTGTTGTTGGGCGTATCCCTAAACGCAAAAGAGACGGCGGCGAAAAACGCGACGGTTGGCGAAGTCAATCGTATCGCCGTAAAGAATGCGAAAGAGGATGCTAAAGCGAATCAAGCGGCATTGGTACAAGAAGCGATCGATTCGCTCAAATTTGCCCAAGTAGCGGTATTGGCATTGGAACATAACGATGTCAAAAGCGCAAAAGAGAATCTCGAAAAGGCGCTCGGTAAGCTCGAAGTGATTATGGCGGCAAAAAATGCGCCGAAACTTTTACCGATCAACAATATCATTCGCGTGCAAGAGTTTGTAGGAACGGCAAGCGATGTCGAAGCGATCGTTAAACACGCCAAAGAACTACTGGATGACGGCAAGGTTCAGGATGCCAGAGCGTTATTGATACCTCTTGTAAGCGAGATCGACATCACGGTAGTGAATCTGCCGTTGGCAACCTATCCCGATGCGTTGAAGTTGGCGGCGTCGTATATCCACGACGGTAAGATCAACAAAGCCAAAGAGGTGTTGTATATCGCCTTGAGCACCTTTACGGAAGTGACG
Source organism: Campylobacteraceae bacterium (assembly GCA_027026055.1). Lineage (GTDB taxonomy): Bacteria > Campylobacterota > Campylobacteria > Campylobacterales > Sulfurovaceae > JALVPA01. Next base: position 3,784 of record JALVPA010000083.1, read on the forward strand.
CAAATCGTACCGATTCCGCTTATCGAGAGTATCGACCTGATCGATGCGGCGTCCAAAATCGCCAAAGAGGACAAAGCACAAGCGATCAAATATCTCGATGCGGCTTCCGCGGCGTTGGATGTCGCCGAAAAACTCGGCTATGTCAGCAGCAGCGAAACGACCTATAAAGCGTTGCATGAAAAGATAGAAGAGATCAAAAAAGAGATCGAAGGCAAAAACAAAGCCGAAAAACTCTTCGAATCGTTGGCGGCGAAACTCAAAGAGTTCAAAGAGAAAATCGTTTCTCCAAAAGCCGAAAAATAATACGAATGCTACTACGGTAGCATTGTACTTCGTCGAAGCGATGTTATAATCGTCGTAGAATTTAGAAAAAGGAGCGAACGATGTTGTTGACACGATACAATCCGTACAACGATCCCGATATCAGAAAGGGATTCGAGTTGTTGCAATCTTTTGTCAATCAGTTGGAAGGCAAAGGAAGCGAAGAGGGTGCCATCGCCGCTTTCGTACCCGCGGTCAATACCCGTGAAAGCGACGATGCGTACTATATCGAAGTGGATCTTCCCGGTGTGAAAAAAGAGGACATCGAAATTACGACCGAAGACAATGTCTTGACCATTTCGGGCGAGCGTAAATATCGCGACGAAGTGAAAGAAGGCGATTACTATAAAGTCGAAAGCCGTTACGGAAAATTTACGCGTAGCTTTACGTTGCCAGAAAAGGTGGATGTCGAGCATATTAGTGCGGAGAGCAAAGACGGTGTTCTTGAAGTGGTTATTCCCAAAATCAAAGAAGAAGAGAAAAAACAACGCAAAATCGAGATCAAATAATCGGTCTCGATCATCATGAAGGAGGTGTAGCATGGATATCGTCAAAAGCGCCAAGGAGGTAGCCAATAGCGTCGAAGAAAAAGTCGAAAAGGGGCTGGAGGTTGCCAAAGAGACGTTTGCCAACGTAGCCAGCCACCTGCCTTTTGCGAACTTGGCGAAAAAAGGAAGCGATGCCTTTGTGATCGAAGTCGATCTTCCCGGTGTCAACAAAGAGGATATCGATTTGCAGATCGAAGACAATATTCTCACCGTCAAAGCGGTACGCAAGATGAAAAACGAGGTCAAAAAAGAGGATTACTATCTCTGCGAAAGCGACTTCGGTATGATTTCACGCAGTTTCGTGCTGCCCGACGGTATCGACAAAGAGAAGATCGACGCCGTCTATGAGGACGGTCGCTTGATCGTCACACTCGAAAAAGAAGAATCGCGCAAAGCCAAGAGCATCGCAGTCAAGTAAGCGGTCTGAAAAAACTGCTACCGCTGCCGCTAAAAAACCACCCCGGCGGTGCGAGTTTCGTCAGTTCGGGATAGGTGATGCGGGCGGCGGCATAGAGGTCGTTGAGCATGACCGGATCGGCGATAAGCGCAATCAGATCTTCGCTTTTGTATCTCTCCCACCCTTGAAAACTACACAAAACGATATCGTCAAGCAGTTCTCTTTTGAACGTTTTGTAAACCGATGCCGTATCGCAACCGATATCGGGCGTAAATATTTCCAGCGGTAGCGGCGCTTCGTCAAAAGGTTCCACGATTTCGCCGAAACCCGAGACGTTGGCGGAGGGATAGTCGTAGACAAAAAAGGGCACATCCGCACCGATCGTACTACCTATGCGCGCCAAAGTCTGCGTATCGAGTCCCAGTTCGCATATGTCGTTGGCGAGGCGTAGAAATGCCGCCGCATCGGAACTGCCGCCGCCGAGTCCCGCTTGAGAAGGGATACGTTTGACGACATCTACGGCGTGTTCGCGAAAGAAACGAACGAGTGTGTGCGAACCGGTATGAGCGGAAAGCGCTTCGTAGGCTTTGTAAATCGTATTTGAGCGTAGCGGTACACCTTTGCATCCCATAACGGTAAAATCG
>JALVPA010000084.1 GCA_027026055.1 Campylobacteraceae bacterium
GTTCGATCGCTATTGCCGTGGCGATCTATGTGGGGGCGAACGAAGTGATCGACGGCGAGATGACGGTAGGAAGCTTTTTTGCTTTTGTGACGGCGCTTTTTATGCTCTACGACCCGATCAAAAAGTTTTCCAATATCCACAATCAGATGCAAGACGCTTTGGCGGCGACGGAGCGTATCGAGGAGCTTTTGCAAATCAAACCGAAGATTGTCTCCGGAGAGAAGGCGTTGCAACACATCGAAACGATTACCTTCGATCGCGTCGCGCTTCGCTACGGCGACAAGCCGGTGTTGCGCGACATCTCTCTTGAGGCGACCAAAGGCAACGTCTATGCGTTGGTCGGCGATAGCGGCGCGGGTAAGAGCAGTTTCGTCAATTTGTTGGTGCGTTTTTACGATGCGACGGAAGGCGAATTGCGTATCAACGGTATCGACATACGTCGGTACAAACTCGACGCGCTTCACGCGCGTATTGCGTATGTGACACAACGCATTTTTATTTTCCGCGACAGTGTCGCCGCCAATGTCGCCTATGCGCAACCGATCGATCGCGATCGCGTCGTCGAAGCGCTCAAAAGAGCGCATGCATGGGAGTTTGTCTCCAAGATGGAAGAAGGGATCGATACGCTTTTGGAAGAATCGGGCGCCAATCTCAGCGGCGGGCAGCGACAGCGTATCGCCTTGGCAAGAGCGCTTTACAAGCGTCCCGACGTGCTGATCTTGGACGAGGCGACCTCCGCACTCGACAACCGTAGCGAAGCGGCGATCCAACAAGCACTCGAAGAGATCAGATCGGAGATGATCACTTTTGTCGTCGCGCATCGTTTGAGCACGATAGAACACGCGAACGAGATACTGGTATTTAAAGAGGGACGTATCGAAAGCCGCGGCACTTATACGGAGCTATTGGACACTTCGGAGACTTTCCGCAAACTTGCCAAAAAGAGTGTGAATTAAGTTTGTTTTAAAGAGAAAAATGAAAATTTTCTTAACTCTTAACTCTTAACTCTTAACTCTTAACTCTTAACTCTTAACTCTTAACTCTTTAGTATGCCCCTTCTTTTTTTAACACCACTTTGACCGTCTTGATCAAAATAACGATATCGAGCCAAAGCGACCAATTGAGTACATACCATCGGTCTGTCGCGACGCGAAAATCGTAGTCGGTATCGCTTCGACCGCTGACTTGCCACAATCCTGTGATGCCCGGTTTGACCATATAGTAATAATCGGCATTTTCTTTGTAGTACTTTTCGATCTCTTCTTTGACGACGGGTCTGGGACCCACGAAATGCATTTCTCCGCGCAGTACGTTGAAAATCTGGGGCAATTCGTCCAACGAAGTACGTCGCAAAAAGGATCCGATTTTTGTAACTCTCGGATCGTTTTTCAGTTTGAAACTACACTCCCACTCCTCTTTGGCGGCGGGGTCTTCGCGCAAGAGTTTTTCGAGACGCTCATCCGCATCGGCGTACATGCTGCGAAATTTATAGACCGGTATGGTTTTGCCTTCGTGTCCGATACGTTCGTGAGCATAAAAAACGGGTCCCGGAGACTCGCGTTTGATCAGTAATGCAAAGAGTCCGATGATAGGTAACAAGAAAGGAAGCAACGAGATCGCCAAAAGATAGTTGTAACTTTGTTGCACAATACGTCTGTAACGGCTTTTGAGGCGGTTTTGATAGACGATGAGGTTGGTACGGGTATTGGAGAGTTCGTAGATATGCGAATGGGTCAAATCATAATCGTCCATAAACGGGATAAAGATGATTTCGTGATTTTCTTTCATCTGGTCGGCAACCAGCCGTTTGAGCGATGTCGGGTTGCTGCCTTTGGAGTTGATAAAGACGGTAGGAGCACTGTCGCCGTTTTCGGGTTTTTCGTAGCCCAAGTAGGGGTTTCCGTAGATCTCTTCGGTCAAAAAAGGATCGTCGCCGTACACTTTGGCTTTTTTACGCCAGATTCCGGCATGATAGAGGAGTTTTTTCGTCATATTTTTTGCCAAAGGAATCAAAAACGCCATAAAGACAAAGGTCAATCCGATAACCAACCGCGAATACTCCTCGACCGTTTTGGTCATCGCAAGATAGGCATAGACCAAAAGCGCCGAAAAGACGATGGCTTTGAGTATCAATCTGCTTTCGTGCCAAAAGTCGTAACGATAGGTATAGATCCCTTCGTAAGCGAAAAGCGCAATGGGAATGATATAGATGGGATAAAAGGTTAGATAGCGTTCGCATGCAATGGTATGAGGGAGTTCGAGAGGCAGCCACTCTCTAAAATAGTATGCTAAAAAGAGCGAAAGCAGGATCATCGCAGCATCGATAACGATAAAAAAAGCTTTTGCGACGACCTCTTTCACGGGCAACCCTCTGTTGTAAAAATTTCATTCGTATTTTTCGAAAACAAGATATGTCTTCCAAAAAAATAGAGATATGAATTATTTTCTGATGATTTTTGCGTCTCCAGCGATGAGCGTAACGCTCGATTCGGGATGACCGTCGATATGAACGATCGTTACTTCCGCATTATCCGTTGTTTTGACGATTTTGTCTCCCGGGTAGACGGTATAAGTTTTTCCTTCTTGCATCTCTATTTCCGCGGGACCGTTCGATGTTACGTCAAGTCCTGTTCCGCCGTTTCCCGACGAGCTTCCGCCACCTCCACCGCAGCCGTTTAGGCCGAAAAGTAAGATTATCGTTATCATTACGATATATTTCATGCTCTTGCAGTCCTTTAAAATTGTATCCCACCATCGGGAATTTCGGCGGTAAACGTCACTATGCCTTTTTCATCGTCGTAAGAGATATTTACGATATAATCTCTCGGTACCACCGAAGTGGGAAATGCGCGTATATTTTGGTTGAAGTCGATATGTTGGATAAGGGCGTTGAACCAAACGTTTGCCATTTTATAGTAACCGTCGTTGTTGGGATGGGTGTGGTCGGTGTAGTCCGAAGGGGTTAATCCCGCAGTATGGTACATATCGACAATCACGATATCGTCGCCTTGTGCAATGCGGTCTTCCAGCATTTCCCGAAGGCGATCATTGAAAATGGCGATCCTACCGTCGGGTTCTCGTCTGTCGATGATCAGTGCGACGAAGACTCTTACATGTTTTCCAAATTCGGCTTCGTAGCGTTCAATTTCGTTGAGAATAGACGCTATACCGTCGGGATTGGTCGACGTACGGTCGTTCGTACCGATGTGCAAAAGCACGATATCGGGCTGACTGTTGACCATGTATTCGTAGGTATGCTCCGCGATATCATACGACGTCCATCCGGGATGTCCTTCGTTTTCGGGGTCGAAGGGCGGGCGAATATCTTGCCCCGCCACTTGCGAACCGACGAAATCGGCATCGATGCCGGCGTCTTCGAGTTTGTACCATAGATAGTTTCTATAACCGCTTCGTTTGCCCGCGGGTCTCGGATTGTCGATATCCGCATAAGTATCGTCGTAAGTGATAGAGTTCCCCAAAGGCATGATACGAATGGCGGCAAAAGAGGAAAGTGTGAGGATAAAAAAGAGTATCAATACTTTTTTGAAAGCGGACATTGTATTTTGTACACCTTGTTGTTGAAATAGGGAAATGGTACTGAAACAAAGCTAAAAAACCCATTAACCCCCGTAAACAAGGGAAGTTAATAGGAGTGCAATCTATATCGTAGTATAATTGTTCACAATAAGTCGTATATTTTATGAGGAAGACGGAAAAATGGAAGAAGTTCCTGTAATTTCGATGGTTTGTCCCGCATACAACGAGGCTGAAGGCATTCCTCTTTTTTTGGAAAAGTTGGTGCCGGTATTGGAAAAGATAGGCAAAAGCTACGAAATCGTTTTTGTCAACGACGGAAGCGAAGATGCAACACTGGATGTGTTGAAAGAAGAAAAAAAAAGATTTCCTCGGATTCGTATCATCAATCTTTCGCGAAATTTCGGCAAAGAAGCGGCGTTGACGGCGGGCTTGGAACATGCCAGAGGCGAAGCGGTCATCCCTATCGATACGGACTTGCAGCATCCGCCTCGGATTATCGCCGAATTCGTCGCAAAATGGGAAGAAGGGTACGATGTCGTAGCGGGACGACGACTGACGCGAACGGGTGAACATCCGTTGAAAAAAATGGCGGCGCGTCTTTTTTATCGGTTACATAACAAGATATCGGATATAGAAATTCCCGCCGATATCGGAGATTTTCGTCTGATGAGCCGAAAAGTGGTGGAAGCGTTGAAACTACTTCCGGAAAATCAACGTTTTATGAAAGGTATCTTTGCTTGGGTCGGTTTTAAAACGGCGATCGTCGAATATTATCAAGAGGAGCGCGCTACGGGTACAAGCAGTTTCAACGGATGGAAATTGTGGAATTTCGCATTGGACGGTATTACCAGTTTTAGTACCGTTCCTCTGCGTGTGTGGCTCTATATCGGCTTTGCAATCGCTTCAATCTCCTTTGTTTTCGGGCTATGGATCGTCGTGAAAACGGTCGTTTTCGGCGTCGATACGCCGGGATATGCTTCGACAATGGTGATGATTCTGTTTTTAGGGGGGATCCAATTGATGGGCATAGGCATTTTGGGAGAGTATATAGGACGCATTTACAAAGAAGCGAAACGCAGGCCGGTTTATATCGTGGAAGGCGAGTATTGATATGCAACGAAATGTCGGTATATGGATTCATCGACTGTTTTCGATGAAAATCGTACGGTACGGTATTATCGGCGGTATTTCGACGCTGATTCATATCGGTGTGGCGTCGTTGTTCATTTATGCGATAAAAGACAATTTGATGACGGCGAACATCGCGGGCTTCTTGATCGCGTATCTTTTCTCTTACACGATGCAATCGTTACACGTCTTCGGGCATGCTATCTCTTTGTCGAAAGCGTGGAAGTATTTCGTCGTACAGTTCGTGTCGTTGATCGCCTCGGTATACATTTCCGAATTTCTCGGTAGCTACAACAATTATGTCAAAACCCTCTTCGTCGTTGTGCTGATGCCGCTCGTGACCTATACGGTACACTCGTTGTGGACATTTAAAAACGAGGAAAAGTCATGATGCCGTTTGGATCGTTGCGGTTCGATATCGTTGCATACAGGCATCGTTTCTTTGAAACGCATAAACGGCATATCGCTTTGTTTGCCGTGCTTTATGCGATCTTGATAGCGATATACGGTCAAAGACTCTTTTTTTATATTTTGCCGTCGGACGACTATATGCGTTTTTGGGGAGACGACAACGTCGAAATGCTCATTTCCAATTCCGCGCGTTGGGCCCAAGCGCTACTCAACAAATACGTGTTTACGGGACCGATACAGATCCTTCCTTATCTACACGGTTTGATAGGGATATTGTGCTTTACGGCGATGGGATATCTCAGTGCGCTTTATTGGGGAGGAAAGAGCGTTTCGGAGATCGTGGCGACGGTCGTGTTGATCGCCGCCACGCCGATGTTTGCACACAATCTCTACTTCGCTACCAATATCACGACATGGCTTGCGTTGTTGTCGGGGGTGATAGGTTTTCTTCTTGTCGCTATGCGTAAAGGTCGTTGGACGAAGCTTGTAGGTTTCGTCTTTCTCATCTTTTCCATAGGAAATTATCAATCGATTGTTCAAATTGTCGCGTTGCTGATTTTGGTGAAAACGTTATTGCATAT
>JALVPA010000085.1 GCA_027026055.1 Campylobacteraceae bacterium
TTTTTCACTTCGATGGAGAAACAAGTTTATAGCCTTGTTTTTTAAGACTGACAATTTTCTCTTTTCCTATCAACTTTCGCAAATTTTTGATATAGGTGCGTAAAGCGGCGTCGCTGGGCGTTTCGTCGTATTCCCATATACTGCGATAGATGGTCTCGTGGTCGATCACTTTTCCTCGTTCTCGCAAAAAGAGTTTCAGAAGTTTGCTCTCCTTGTTTCCCAAACTCACGCTCTTTTCCCCTATCGACAATTCACCGCTGAAAGGATTGAAAAAGATTCGCTTTTCTTCATCGATAACGATACGTTCGCTATGCTGCGCATAACTGCGTTTGATCAATGTTTCGATACGCAATAGAAGCTCTTTGAGAGCGAAAGGTTTGCGGATGTAATCGTCCGCACCGCTTGCGAAACCTTTTTCGAGATCTTCCATGCTGTCGCGTGACGTGATGAAAATAGCGGGTGTTTGCAAACCTTCTTTTCGACTCTCTTCAAGCAGTTGCCATCCGTTCGGTCCGGGTACTCCCACATCGAGAAGTAAAATGTCGTACTGCGTTTCGTAAAGTTTTTCTTGGGCGCTAAAGCCGTCATAAAGCGCATCAACCGCATATCCTTGCTCTTCGAGGTATTCGGTCACGGTTTCGTTGAGTACGGCGTCGTCTTCCAGTAACAATACGCGTGGCATCATCTTTTAATCCTTTTTTCGTCACTAGATGATACCATAAATTGCGTTTAGATATATCGGCCCACCCACGCTCTGATTTGTTCGGCGCTCAACGCACCGCTGACACGATCGACTTCGCGTCCGTTTTTGAAAAGCACCATCGTCGGAATGGAGCGGATACTGAACTGAGCGCCGAGTTGCGGTTGCGCTTCGGTATTGACCTTGAGAAATTGCGCTTTAAGAGGCATGGAACGCGCGGCTTCTTCGAACGCGGGCGCCATCATGCGACACGGACCGCACCACGGCGCCCAAAAATCGACGACGACCGGTATGTCGGAGTTGGACACAAAAGTCCGAAAGCCATTCGCGTCCGCATCAATCGGTTTGGCATCGAGTAACGAATGTTTGCATGCGCCGCAGTTGGCTTTCGTGTAATGCTCTTTTTGAGGGATGCGATTGACCTTCAAACAATTGGGACACACTACGCGTATGGACATGGTTACCTCCGTTTTTTACGAATTTCGATAATTATAGCGACATTTTTCTCCCGACGAAGCGACTTGCGTTGCATTTTTTAGCTATGATATGTTAAAAGAACAGAAAAAAGGTTTTTAATGCAGTTGGAAGAGTTGGTCCTCGGTGGCGGATGCTTTTGGTGTCTGGAAGCGGTATTCGAAAGAGTCGACGGCGTCGTAGACGTCGAAAACGGTTATGCGAACGGAGATATACCCGATCCCGATTATCGAAGCGTATGTAGCGGCGAAACCGGCTATGCCGAAGTGGTCAAAATCACTTACAATCCCGAAGTCGTTTCGACGGACAAACTGCTGGATATCTTTTTTACGATCCACGACCCCACGACGCTCAATAGACAAGGAGCGGATGTCGGTACCCAGTATCGATCCTGTATCTGCTATACGAACGATGCGCAACACAAAGCCGCGAAAGAGGCGTTGGCGCGCGCTCAAAAACGATATGACAAACCCATCGTAACGGAAATCGAGCCGTTACGCGTTTATTATGCCGCGGAGGCGTATCATCAGGACTACTTTCGCAAAAATCCGCTGCAAGCCTACTGTCAAGCGGTCATTGTTCCGAAAGTGGAAAAGTTCGACAAGCTCTTCGGGGTAACGAAAAAGTAATGCGAATCGGATATGATTTTGTCGTCAATATCATATCGAAAGTTTGCTATGCATAAGAGATTCACGCATTTGTATACGGCTCTGAGTTTCGTCACTCTCCTCTATGCCGAACCCACCCGAACAAATACTTACTTGACGATATTTGTCGGCGATATCATCACCATAATACCCTTTAACGGCGATCGTTCCGATAAACGTTCGAAAGCGGAAAAGAGCTTTAAAGAGATCTATCTCGATGCGATCAACGAAGCGCGTTCGCAAACGCAAGATTGCGGTGATTACGGCGTCAAACCGCCCGCCCCGCCGTTACGATGGAACGACGATCTTTATCAAGCGGCCTATCTTCATAGTTACGACATGGCCAAAAGCGACACCTTTAGCCATGAGGGATCGGGTACGCAGTACGATACGGTAGCCCAAGCGCTGCATCCCGGTGAAGGCAGTACGATGAAAGAACGCATCGAATATAGCGGCTACAAGGATTGGTCGCAAATCGGCGAAAATATAGCGGCGGGATATACGACGGTAGAAGGTGTCATCGCAGCGTGGCTTAGTAGTCCGGGACACTGTAAAAACCTGATGAATCCCGATTTCGAAGAGGTCGGCATGGCCGAAGCGATCGATAGCGACAGCCGTTACGGCTACTACTGGACACAAGATTTCGGTACGAAACAACAAAAGTAATAAGGATCGACCCTGAAAGCGATGATATTGGCGGCGGGAAAAGGTACGAGAATGCGCCCGCTTACGGACAAGACACCAAAACCGCTTCTGGAAGCGGGCGGTAAACCCCTCATTGTATGGCATATCGAAAGACTCAAAGCAGCGGGTATCGATGAGATTGTCGTCAATATTGCACATTTGGGTGAACAGATCCCCAAACGACTCGGAGACGGTTCGCAATGGGGCGTGCAAATCGCATACTCCGACGAGCGTTCGGAAGGGGGGCTGGAGACACTGGGCGGTATCGTCAAAGCACTACCGCTTCTGTACGAAAGCGACCCGTTTCTTGTCGTCAACGGCGATATTTGGTGCGATTATTCCTATAATGCCGACTTCCTCCTCTCCGAAGGAGACGAAGCGCATCTCGTTCTCGTCCCCAATCCGCCGCACCATCCCTGCGGCGACTTCGGGTTGAGAAACGGCAAAGCGACAAACGATAAAAAGTTCACTTTCGCAGGTATCGGCTATTATCGTCCCGATTTTTTCAAAAACGTCGCTTACGGTAAAGCGCCGCTTGCACCGTTGCTTAGAGAAAAAATCGACCGAAACGTCGTGAGCGGCGAACTTTTCGAAGGCGTATGGTACGATATAGGAACGCCAAAAAGACTCGAAGCGTTACGTGCGAAACTGTTTACGACGACTTGATATAATCGGTCGAAATTCTTCGGAGGAAAAAATGAAAACGTATAGACAAATTTATTATCGCATAGCGGCACTCCTTTTCATGACGGCAACGACGGGATGCGTGCAAGAACGCAACGTCCCTTCGCCGCAAAAGTCGCAAATACGTATTTTTGACAATAAACGATACATTCTTCCGCACGACGCAAGCAAATCCGCACATCTCGGTACGGACGAAGAGATCGCCTTTTTTCGAAAATCGGGTGTGCGAGATTGTCGTAAAGGAGACGTGATTTGGGATAGAGAAGGTACGCAAACGCAAATCGCACAAGCGATACGACTGGGCGATGCGCAAATTCATCGACGCCTCGCACGAGAGGGACGCATCGGATGTGCGCATCCGATAGAGCGATAAGACGATGAGACTACTCCTCTCGGCGCTCGAACCCTCTTCCAACGTTCATCTAAAAGCGTTGCTACGCCATTTGCCGAAAAACGTCACGCTAACGGGTATTTTCGACAAACGTATCTCTACCGATACGCCGCTTTACGACGTAAGCGACATGGCGATCATGGGCATCATCGACGCTTTGAAAAAACTTCCGTGGTTTTTCCGCGTAGCGGACGAAATGGTCGAAACGGCGGCAAACGTCGATACGGTTTTGCTGATGGACGGAAGCGGATTCAATCTACCTTTGGCAAAAAAAATCAAAAGACGCTATCCCGACAAGCGCATCGTTTACTATATCTTACCGCAAGTGTGGGCGAGTCGTCCCAAACGCGTACAAAAGCTTGAACGCTACTGCGACGAACTCTTGGGTATTTTGCCTTTCGAGACATCGTACTATCCGAGCGGCAAAGCGCGCTATGTCGGACATCCGCTTCTTGACGAGATAGAGGTGACATATTCGCCACAATCGGAAACCGTCGCCTTTTTACCCGGCAGCAGACGTGCAGAAATCACGAGATTGATGCCCGTCTTTCGCGAAGTACGGCGCACTCTTTCCGACAAACGGGCGCTTTTGGCAATCCCGCCGCACTTTTCGCAAGAGCGCATCGCTTCGCTTTACGGCGACATATCCGATTTCGAAATCTTGCGCGACACTCACACCGCACTGGCACAAGCGGAATACGCCTTTATATGCTCGGGCACCGCAACGTTGGAAGCCGCACTTATCGGAACCCCGTTTACCCTTGTCTATATCGCTAAACAACTCGACTATGTTATCGGCACCAAGCTCTTCGGTATCGAGCAAGTGGGACTGGCCAATATCTTGCTCTCACGATACAACGGTACGCTTTTGCACAACGAATTACTTCAAAAAAACGTCACCGTCGACAACCTTTTGGCGGAATATTACGACACCGATAGAGAAAAGTTCGCCAAACAAGCGGAAGTACTAAAGAGATATCTCGGACACGGGAGTAGCGAAACGGTAGCGAAGATTTTAATGAGGAATGAGCAATGAGGAACCAAAGAGTGAAGAATGTAGAGTGATGAGTGAAGAGTGATGAAATTCGGTTGACTTTTTGTATGATGGATTTTGGAAGCGGGACTTTAGTCCCGCAATGTTGTTATTCGGTGTGGATTATAATGAAAAATGAGGAACCGAAAAATGAAGAATGAAGCGTTGTGGCATACTTTTCTACCGACAAGCATTTATTGAAACAAGGAAAAAAATGTGTAACTTATCAATGAGCAATGAGCAAGCAAAAAATAAAAGCGTTGCAAAGCAACGCATACCGGCACTATATACTATACACCATTCACTATTCACCGAACTAACAAGGAGTGTTCCTTGTTAGTTCATATTTGTTGTTCTGTCGATAGCCACTATTTCTTGCAAAAACTTAAAGAGGACTATCCCGACGAAAAACTCGTGGGTTTCTTTTACGATCCCAATATCCACCCCTACTCCGAATATTACCTGCGCTTGCTTGATGTACGTCGCAGTTGCAAGATGTTAGGTATCGAATTGATCGAAGGCGAATACGACTATGAAAACTGGTTAGAAGCGGTACGAGGACTCGAAAAAGAACCCGAAAAAGGTGCGCGCTGCGCCGTCTGTTTCGATAGGCGTTTCAAAGAAAGCGCCAAAATGGCGGCCAAGCTTGGCGAACGTACCTTTACCTCCACGCTACTGACTTCGCCGAAAAAATCGCTCAAGCAGCTCAAAGCGGCGGGTGATGCGCTGGCAAAACGCGAAGGAATTGCCTTTGTCGCACCCGATTATCGCAAAGCTTCCGGTACACAAGAGCAAAATCGCTTGGCAAAAGCGGACAAACTCTACAGACAAGACTACTGCGGATGTATCTATGGTCTTACAATGCAGCGCGAACAACAGTACAAACTCGCCGACGAACTCTTTGTTCCCGTCTCGATGCAAATCCAACCCGAATCGATCGAAGCGCGTATCGCACTGTACGAAAAGCGATGGCAACTCG
>JALVPA010000086.1 GCA_027026055.1 Campylobacteraceae bacterium
AGCTCAGTACGTCGGTCGTTTTTTCGACATTTCTGTAAGTGCGATTGAGTTCGGTAATGCTCTTTTCGTCGACAATAAGCAGTTCGATCTCTTTATCGCTCATCTCTTCGGCTATACGGCGGATACGCTCTTCGGGTACGGAGAGTTTCGTTCGGTTATCTATATCGATAGGCATTGTCGTGTCCGTTAAGTGAATATGTCACGCTCATTCGTCTTGATGCGAGAATAGTATTTAGATATGCTGAAACGCATCGGCGATAAGGGTAAACTCGTATGTCTTTTGGGGATAACGTCGCGTCGTTTCCGTGATAAATTCGTGACGTGTGATTTGCCTATCCCACAAGCGATACGTCAAGGTCGAAAACCACGCTTTTTCTTCGGGGCTGTCGAGTCCGATGGGACGGTAGTTGGGTTGCGATTTGACAAGTTTCGCGACTTCAGCCAAGTCGTACTTGAAACGCTCTTTTTTTTCGGGCGTGGGATTTTCGTAACGGTGCGTATCGCTCTTTTCGTGTTGCCCCTTTTCGAAAAAGGCCACGGTTTGGGCGCATCCGTTCAAAAGAGAAAGTGTCGCAAGCACACTCAAAACCCCTCGTACCTTCATCCGTTTTCCTTCTTGTTTCCGTTGGCGTAATTGTATCGAAAATCGATTAATCGATTTTAACTTTTTTGAAAACAGCCGCTTCTTTGTCTTTGATTAACATGTCGTATGGAGCCACTTCTCCGTGCATAGCGACAAAGACTCCTTTCGTGTCGTTAAATTTGCAAAAAGCGTAAGCCAACGTAAAGTTGGCGACCGCTTCGTCGGGAGAAATGCGCCAGGGATACATCGCACCGGTAAAGACAATCTGTTTATCCAACTCCGCTTCGTCCAGATAGAGCGCACTTTGGTACATCGTATCGGTGCCGTGTACGACGATACATTTGTCGTATTCGCTTCGGTGTAAGTAAGCAAGGAGTTCGAGACGATCTTGGCTGTCGATATGTAGCGAATCTTTGCCGATCATGCGGATATGCTCGATGGCGATATGTGCCCTGCGTGCAATCGTTTCCACTGCTTTTCCTTCCGCATCGATACAAAGTTCTCCCTTGACGGGATCGTAATATTTGTTGAAAGTGCCTCCCGTATCGATCACCAATATTTCGGTACGTTTCATGATAAAAACTCTTTTAAGATAAAATAGGGGGTATTTTACCTCAATGATGATAAAATGTCGCACTTTCTTTTGAGGAGAAGCCATGTTGATGCAAGGTAAAAAAGGGGTGGTACTCGGTATCGCCAACAAAAAGTCTATCGCCTACGGTATCGCCAAAGCGTGTCGCGACCAAGGTGCGGAGCTGGCAATCACCTATCTGAACGAACGGTTCGAAAAGAAGTTGGAGCCGATCGCCGAAGAGCTTGGTTGCGACGAGAGACTCTATCCTTGCGACGTGAGCAAACCCGAAGAGATCGTAGCGCTGAAAGAGTCGCTTGAAAAGGCGTTCGGCAAGATCGATTTTATCGTACACTCTATCGCGTTCGCTCCGAAAGAAGGGCTGAGCGGTCGATTTATCGATATTTCCAAAAGCGCGTTCGAGGTGGCGATGGATATCTCGGTTTATTCGCTTATCGAAGTGACGCGCGAGCTCAAGCCGATTTTGTCGGAGAATGCGTCGGTCTTGACGTTAAGCTATTACGGCGGTGTCAAATATATCCCCAACTACAACCTCATGGGTGTCGCCAAAGCGGCGCTTGAGATGACGGTGCGCTATATGGCGGAAGACTTGGGCAAAGAGGGCGTGCGTGTCAACGCTATCAGCGCGGGACCCATCAAAACCTTGGCGGCGGCGGGTATCGGGGATTTTTCGTTTATGCTCAAGTGGAACGCCGCGCACGCGCCGCTCAAAAAGAACGTCACGATCGAAGAGGTGGGAAACTCCGGTATGTATCTGCTTAGCGATCTCTCTTCGGCGGTAACGGGCGAGATTCACTACGTCGATTCCGGTTTCAACATCATGGGTATGCCTGCGGTGGAGTTCGATGAAAAGGGCAAACCCACCATCGCTTGGAACGGCGAATCGAAATAAACGCCGTAAACACTACCGTTTCGAAAAAAGGTATGATGTGAAGCAAGATTCCGAAGCCTATCTGAAAAAGAAAGCGTTTTTCGAAAAGATGTTGACGATTTACGGTCGTCAAGCGGTACTCGAAGCGCTGAAAGACGACACGCTTCATATCTACAAGCTTCATCTTTGTTTAAGCAACAAACCCGCTACGATTCTTGAGCGTATCGTTTCCGAAGCGAAAAGACGCGATATCCCTATCGCTTATCACGACAAAAAAGTGCTTTCGCGCATCTCCAAAAACGCGAGACAAGATCAGGGAGTGGCGCTCGATATCGTTGCCGCGTTATTTACCGATACGGAAACGTTTCTTGCAACATACGGCGCTTATCGCGTCATTGCGCGTGACGATAACACCAATCCGCAGAATGTCGGAATGATCGTACGTTCGTGCGCGGCGGGCGCGATCGATGCGATTGTATTGCCGTCGAAAGGCACGGCGTCAATAACGCCGTTGACCGTAAAGGCAAGTGCGGGTACGCTTTTTAAAATACCGATTGTGCGCACCGATTCGTTACGCGATACGTTGACGAGACTCAAAGAAAACGGAGCGACGCTTTATACCCTTTCGTCGCATGCGTCGTCCGATTATAAAACGATCGACTATCCCGAAAAGGCGGTTTTCATATTGGGAAACGAAAGCGAAGGGGTGAGCGAGGCGACGGCGGCGCTATGCGACGAGAGCATTGCCATTGCGATGCGTCGCGGCGTCGAATCGCTCAATGTCGCCGTGACGGCGGCTTTATTGGCGTTTATGTAACTCTCGTTATTTTTCTTGCGGCGCTTTTACGGCGCAAAGCGCGCGAAAACGTTTTTGCTTATCCGCAACATAGTAACGTCCCAAATCGAAATCGAAATACCAAGCGTCGCGTTCGCCGTCCGGGGTGGATGACCAGTAAATTTCGGGCAAAACGTGCTTGAAGGCGTGTTTGACGGTAACGTCGCTTCGCGAAAGTTCCAGTATGTCGCGCATCTCCTCTTTGGTCGCAAGATGCCATGACGCGATCCCGGCCGCATCGAGATTGCGGCAATAATCGACGGCATGGGCATAGGTAAGTTTGTCGGAGACCTTGCCGTCATAGTAGAGTATGCGGTGTTTGGTGTCGATGACCACCTCTTTGGTGTCGTCTCGCATAAAGCTCGGATCGATATTGCCTTTGCCGTGGGTGTAGGCGAAGCTAAAATCGGGCCAAAAACCGCCGAACGCCGTAGCGATCGCGAGACTCAAAAGTAGCGCGATGGTTTTCATGGTCGCTCCTTTAGAGAAATTTCTCCGCTAAAATCTCCTTGGCTTGGATCATATCCTTATCGCCGCGTCCCGAGAGGTTGATAAGGATATGTGCGCCTTTAAGCGCTTCGGGCGAGAGTTTTTTGAGATATGCAACGGCGTGCGAACTTTCGAAAGCGGGGATGATGCCCTCTTTTTGGCTAAGCCATACAAAAGCATCCAGCGCTTCGGCATCGGTAATCGCATCGTACGTCACGATACCTTCTTCTTTGAGAAAAGCGTGTTCGGGGCCGATGCCCGGATAGTCGAGTCCCGCCGAGACCGAATGCGCTTCGAGGATCTGACCGTCGTCGTCTTGGAGCAGATAGCTAAGTTGCCCATGTAGCACTCCGGGAGATCCTTTGGCGAGGCTGGCGCCGTGTTTGCTATCCAGCCCCAAGCCCCCCGCTTCTATACCGATACATTCGACCGAAGGCTCTCGTAAAAAATGGTTGAAGATCCCCATCGCGTTGGAACCGCCGCCGATACACGCCACCACTTTGTCGGGCAAACGTCCTTCGGCTTCAAGATATTGCGCTTTGGCTTCCCAGCCGATGATACTTTGGATATCGCGTACCATCATCGGGTAGGGGTGGGGTCCTGCGACGGTGCCGATGAGGTAGTAGGTATCGCGCGCATGTGTCACCCAGTGGCGTATGGCGTCGTTCATCGCGTCTTTGAGCGTTTTGCTGCCGCTTTCGACGGCATGGACTTTGGCACCAAGAAGCTTCATTCGAAAGACATTGAGCTCTTGTCTGGCGACATCTTTCGCTCCCATGAAGATTTCGCACTCCAGATCGAAAAGCGCGGCGACGGTCGCCGTAGCGACGCCGTGTTGTCCCGCACCCGTCTCGGCGATAATCTTCTTTTTTCCGAGACGTTTGGCGAGTACCGCTTGGGCGACGCAGTGGTTTATCTTGTGCGCACCCGTATGGTTGAGATCTTCTCTTTTGAGATAGACGGTCGCACCGATCTCGTCGGAGAGATTTTTGGCGTGATAAAGAGGAGAGGGCCGACCGACATAGTGGGTATAGTAGTAGTGTACCTCTTTCCAAAACTCAGGATCGTAACGCACCGCTTCGTAATCGTTGCGCAGTTGTTCGAGTACCGGCATCAGCGTTTCGGGTACGAAACGCCCGCCGAATTTGCCAAAATGTCCGTTTTCGTCGGGATCGAACGGACTCGGTTCGGGGATATAGATAGCGTTTTTTTCGTGCATGTTCGTCATTTTCGTTCTCTCGTATTTCAAATCACAGCATTATACCCAAAGCGTCGTTAAGTACGGCATTTTCTAAATTCGTCTATTTCTGATAGATTTAAAAAGCTTTCTTTTATGAAAACAATGTATGGAAAGCAATGTATGATATATTCAAATAAAACAATTTAATCTTCAAAATTCTCTTAAACATACTGAAAAGCCAATTTTTTCGATTTTTTGCATAAACGGATTCCGCTTTTGTTGGCATTGTTGTTTATACCCGGTTCGGCTTACCTTTTTACGGGATAGTTTGAAGGTATGTTTTTATCCGCATCGCTATAGTGTGGAACGGTGATTAGGACGGCTATAAAGACGAAGGAGAACTACGATGCGTTTTTGCCGTGGAAAACGAGATGGCGGTAGCATCGATGCGGCGAACGATCCTACGGTCGTCGTCACGGTCGACGAACAAGCGCTCGAGGTGGCGTAAGCGCCTTTTTGTAGAATTTTAGTCGATATTTTATCTTGTATTATTTTTTGTTATAATTTAGTGATAATGTTATGGTATAATTACGCCGAGTACTACTAATATTGTCCGGAAAAAGCCAAACCCGTCGAGAGGCGGGGACGGAAAGCCACGGATCTTCGCTTCCGGAGCGGAAGAAAGACCGCCGGGTTGCCTGCATCGGACAAATGCATCACACCATATCGTTATGGTAGCAAGCAAGAAGGAGTCACGATGAATTGGAAGATAACGGCGGCAGCGGTAGCGATAGGCATGGGGTTGAGCGTTGCGGCGTCGGCCGCGACACTTAAAGAGGTGGTAAGCGACGTACTGGAGACCAATCCGGTGGTCAAAGAGCGATTGAAAAACTATATCGCTACGCGCGAAGAGGTGAAAATCGCGGATGCGGGGTACTATCCGACACTCGATTTGCAAGTGGCGGGAGGGAAAAAATATACCAACCGCATCAACGACGACGCAGCGGAGGAGACCTACGATGTGTTTCAAAGCTCG
>JALVPA010000087.1 GCA_027026055.1 Campylobacteraceae bacterium
CCACAATGCGGCGATACCCAGCATGATATTAAGAGGCAACAGATATTTGGGGATCGGCGCTACAATCGCTTTTGCCGTCGCCAAATCGCCTGCATCATATGCCTTTTGCGCTTTACGCCGTTTGAGATACATCCACGTATAATTCAGTGTCATGATCGTCCAAATCACCTCTTTGACGTGTACGACTCGATAGATGGCATATGCGCCTTGGCTGACGATGTTGCCGTTTGCATCGACCGCGGCGTCGCGAAATCCCAAACCGACCGCCATCAACACCGCCGTCACGATCAACAGCGCGATAAAGGGCATCACGATATGAAACAGGTTTTTGGTAATTTGCAGTGTCTTGCCGAGGCGTATCGCGGGATCCTCAATGCTTTGCATCACGGGATGCACCGCAAAACGCACCGCAATCATCCCGCCGACCCACACAAACGCCGCCAAGATATGCAAAAAGATGATTTCGTGCGCATAGCTACCGAAAAACGCCGCTATCTGCGCTTTCATCAATTGCCCCCTTCGACGATCTCGGCAAGGTAACTTTTGGCCTCTTCCATCGCTTCGGCTATCTTGCTACTGTCGCGACCGCCCGCCTGCGCAAAATCGGGACGACCGCCGCCCCCACCTCCGACAATCGGCGCAATCGCTTTGATCCATTCGCCCGCTTTAATCGGGAGGTTTTTCACCCCTGCCGCCAACACCACCTTGTCGCCTTTTTTCTGAAAGAGCATCACCGCGATTTTATCGTAGCGATTTTTGAGATCGTCGATCATCGCTTTGATGTCGCCCGCACCCGCTTCGTCGACGAGAATCGCCGTATCGCCTACCATCGTCGGCTCCAACGCCTTTTGAGAGCTTTGCAACGCCTCTTTAAGCTCGTTTTTGAGGCTGCGCACTTCATTTTTGAGCTTTTCGATACCCGCCAGCGGCTTGGGATTTTTCACCGCTTCTTTGATGGCGTCAAGCTCTTCTCTCAATGCTTTGACCCGCGCCAACGCCGCGCGACCGCACACCGCTTCGATACGGCGTACGCCCGCACTCACGCCACTCTCTTTGGTGATCATAAAAAGTCCGATTTGCGCGGTATTGTGCACGTGCGTACCGCCGCAAAGCTCCACCGAAACCTCTTCGAAACGTACCACGCGCACCTTCTCACCGTACTTTTCACCGAACAGTGCGATAGCACCCTCTTCGATCGCCGCATCGGGAGTCATGATCTTCGTCTCTCTATCGATAGCGCGCTGGATCTTGTCGTTGACCCACGCCTCGATGCGCGACAACGTCTCTTTATCAATTGCTTGAGGGTGCGTAAAGTCGAAACGAAGCTTCGTATCGTCGTTGTACGATCCCGCCTGCGAAACATGTTCGCCCAATATTTCGCGAAGCGCCGCATGGAGCAGATGTGTCGCCGAATGATGCTTGGCAATCTCTTCGCGGCTGCGGTCCACAATCGCTCTCACCTTCTCACCGACCGTAAGCTTCCCTTCTACCTTCGAAAGGTTCATATCCAAAAATTTTTTCGTATCGAGCACCTTTACCGTTAGGGAAGATTCGTCGCTATGCGACATATCATCCAAGGAGAGACCCCCGACGATCATACCGCGATCGCCGACTTGACCGCCCGACTCCGCATAAAACGGCGTCTTTTCAAGCAGTACCCATCCGCGCCCCTCAAGGGTTTCGACCTCTTTAAAATCTTCATCAAGCAGCGCAAGCACTTTCGTTTCGACTTCGACACGATCGTAACCGACAAATTCGTTTTCGCCGAATTTCTCTTTCAGCGCTTTAAAATCTCCCGAAAGCGCCGCATCACCGCTGCCTTTCCAGTTGGCTTTGGACTGGGCGCGTTGCGCTTCCATCTTCGCATCGAACGCCGCCTTATCGAGTGCGATTCCTTTTTCGCGAAGCATATCCTCGGTCAAATCGAGTGGGAAACCGTAAGTATCGTAGAGCTTAAACGCCACTTCGCCGCTAAACATACCGCTCGTGCGCGCCAACTCTTCGTTGAAGAGCTTGATTCCCGATTCGATCGTCGCAAAAAAGCGCTCCTCTTCCGTCTTCATCGCCGCTTTGATCGCTTCGGACTTGGTGCGCAAATAGCCGTAATGATCACCCATGATCTTCACCAACGTATCGACCAGCTTGTACATAAACGGTTCGCGCAGGCCCAGCAGATATCCGTGGCGAATCGCACGGCGCATAATACGACGCAACACATAGCCGCGTCCCTCTTTGTCGAAGGTCACGCCTTGCGCCAACAAAAAGCTCACCGAGCGCAAATGATCCGCAATGACGCGATAACTCGCCGAATCGACGGCCATGTAGTCGTACGGTCTGCCTACCAACTTCCCCACCGCCTCCAAGATCGGCATAAAGAGGCTTGAGTGGTAGTTGTTGAACACGCCCTCTTTGATCGCCACGACACGTTCCAATCCCATCCCCGTATCGATAGAGGGTTTGGGAAGCGGATGAAGCGTCCCGTCGGCATCGCGCTCATACTGCATAAAGACGAGATTCCAAATCTCGAGGAAACGATCTCCCTCGCCTCCCATCACATCTTCGGGAGAGTTGAAGTGCTCCGCGCCTTGATCGTAGAAGATCTCCGAACAAGGACCGCACGGTCCCGTATCTCCCATTTGCCAAAAGTTGTCTTTGTCGCCGAAACGCATGATACGATCTTCGGAGATATGCGCTTTCCAAAGCTCGTACGCTTCGTCGTCGCTTTCGTGCACCGTTACCCAAAGCCTATCGACGGGCAAATCGAGATACGCTTTGCCGGTGACAAACTCCCAAGCATAGGCGATCGCCTCTTTTTTGAAATAGTCGCCGAAACTGAAGTTACCCAGCATCTCGAAAAAGGTATGGTGTCTGGCAGTATAGCCTACGTTGTCCAAGTCGTTGTGTTTGCCGCCGGCGCGAATGCATGTCTGAGACGACGCGGCACGAGGCGGATTGGGTACGGGCGCTTCGCCCGTAAAGATCTTTTTGAACTGCACCATTCCCGCATTGGTAAAAAGCAGCGTCGGATCGTCGGGTACCAACGGCGAGCTCTCCACGATACGGTGTCCGTTGCTTTCGAAATAGTCCAAAAAACGTTTGCGGATATCCATCTTGTCGTAACCTTGCGTTAAAATTGGAGCTATTTTATCGAAAAGGTGGTTATCGGGAGATAAAACGCGCATATAGCGCGTCTTTTAGACAATCAAAAGTAAAACGTACACGTATCGTTTGGCAAATATTCGAAACTGCCGTCGGGGTAGGTCACGCCCGCATCTCCCCCTGCGCATTGGTAAGGTATATCGCCTTTGCCTCTACCGATGTCGTCTTCGATAAAGAGCGGATCGCCCGGCGTCCCGCGATACCCTATGAAATCGAACGTACACCGCTCTCCCGGTATGAAGCTGAACTCGCCGTTGGGCGCGGTGATATAATCGTCCGTCACCGCACCGTCGGGAGCGATACAGCTATAGTGGACTCCCGCCGCGGAAAATCCGTCGATATCTCGGAAAAACAATGTCGTCATCCCGCTTCCCGGTACGCGAGAACCGTCGTAAAAACCGTCGTGATAGCCATCGTCGTATCCCTCGTGATAATCGCCTCCGCCGCAGCCGTTTATCAAAAAAAGCGCGGAGACGATCACAAGCAAGCCGTAACGTTTTTTCATCACAATCTCCTTCTTATAAACGATACCGTACTATAACGAAAAATTGTCGCAAAATCGTGAAACCGTTATGCAGCTAAGCGTAGCTACGTAACAATTCCGCTATCGACGACGCCCCTCCTTTTTCGGTAATTTGCATCAACCTTCGACTATAAGGTTCCATCCCCCGTTCTATCAACGCCAGCACCTTCTCGGAAGAGACGTCGTTTTCGCGCATCACCCACGCCGCATCGCGATCGACCAAATATGCGGCGTTATAGTACTGATGATCACTCGCCGCATAAGGATAAGGAACAAAAAGCGTCGGTAACGCCGATGCCGCCAATTCCCACAGGGTTGAAGCCCCCGCCCGCGCTACGGCAAAATCGGCCTCTTTCATATAGTACGGTATCTTGTCGCTGAAGCCGAAGATTTCCACCTGCGCAATACCGAGATCGCGATAGGCTTTTTGCACCTCTTCAAAATTTGCCGAACCTGCTTGATGGATAATGCGAATACCGCGTGCATGCAGTTCGGGCGCCAGCTTTAACGCCAGATTATTGATGGCACGTGCACCTTGCGACCCGCCCAAAAAAAGAACGGTACGCACCTCTTTACGAATACGTGCGTTGTCAAAAAAGATATCGCGCACAGGGTAAGCGCGTATCGGGCTCTCCTCGAGATAGGAGCTGATAAAAACATCCGCATAGGGTTTGAGAAGTTTATTGAGTGTACCGACAGCGGCGTTTTGTTCGTGTATCACTAGCGGGATTCCGAGCGACTTGGCGGCAAAGGCGGTCGGCGCCGCCGAAAATCCGCCGACGGAAAAGACCGCTTTAGCATCGTGTTTGCGAAGCAGTTTGCGCGCTTGGAAAAAGGCTTTGAGCATCAATCCGGCGGAGCGCACTTTCGCCAATCCTTTTTGATTGACCACCCCTTGGGTTTTGAGAAAATAGCGCGCGTCAAAGGCTTCGTCCTTTTCGAACCACGCCCTATCCTGCCCTTTAGTAGAGCCGATATAAACCAAGGGGTGATCTTTTGCATCTTTTTGTGCGTTATCGCATATCAACGCTTCTTTTACCGCCCGAACGATTGCCAAATGTCCACCCGTACCGCCGCCCGTCATAACTATACTCATCGTTTCCGCTCCTTTACGAACGTTATAACATCTTCCCATGTATATCTCTGGGAACTTTTTTCGAAATCATCAGTATCATTCCTACGGCGACCGACGCCGCGATGATATGAGAACCGCCGTAACTCAAAAACGGCACGGCGATCCCTTTGATAGGTGTCATGCCCGATATGCCGTAGGCATTGAGGATCGACGAAAAGGCCAAAAGCGTCCCCACTCCCACGCAAAAAAGATAATACATGGGGTTTTCGACTTTTGCGGCGATTTTGAAAATTCTAAATATCACAAACAACAACAACCCCACGACTACTCCAAGTCCCAAAAACCCGAGTTCCTCGCTAATGCCCGCCAACACGAAGTCCGTATGCACTTCGGAGAGATATCCCAGTTTGAAGCGACCGTTTCCCAATCCTTGTCCCCACAAACCGCCGTTGTGGATGGCGTTGAGCGAGTGCGAAATCTGCCACGGCTCTTTAGTCGCGCCATCGACCCGCAAACGCTGTAACGACTCGAAGGGTAAAAGCGAAAGTACGGTATCTTGTACCGTAATCCACCATACCTTGATACGCGCCAACCTATGCGGCGCTATCAAAATAAGTCCGACCACACCCGCCACCGCCAACGAAACCAACGAAAAGAAAAAGCGAAACGAACTACCGACGAACAAAAACAACACCACGAGCGTCCCCGCCAACACCATCACTTGTCCCAAATCTTTCTGAAAGATAGCGATAATGACAACCGCTAACGCAAAAATACTCAAATAGGGCAAAAAAGCTTTGACCTCTTCTACAAAACGCATTTTTCGATGATGGCGAAACTTTCGAGAAAAGCTCCACGAAAGAAAAAAAATAAACCCGATTTTGAAAAACTCTACGGGCGCGATCGAAATGGGACCGACATGTATCCATCGTTTGGCGCCGCCCACCTCTTTAACCAACGAAGCAGGCAAGCCTTGCATCACGATCATCACCAAAAAAAAGGCGATAAAGAGTGTCCACCCGATGGGCTTGAACCACTTGTCGGGATCGAGTTTACTCAATACGATAATGGCTGCGACACCGATAAAGACCGCGACGGCTTGCCGTATCACGAAATGAAACTCGTTCGTGTAGTCGAAAAAACGTACCGTAAATACGGTCAACGAATAATCCATAATCAACGACACGGTCAGAAGGGCTATTACCGCACCCAACAAAGGTTTGTCAATCATATTTCCCCGTTTTCAACTCATGAGTTCGTATTAAAAAATATATTTTATCAAATTTAACGCATATCTTTGATAAAATTCTACCGAACGGGGAAAGCATGAAAGAGAAAATCACCAACCAAGCACTACAACGACGCACCGCCAAAATCAGCATATTGTTCGTTTTCATCTTTTCTCTCGTGGCGCTTTTTTTGTTTTCCGTGCTCCATACCGTACTCGGTGAACGCCGTATCCCCCCGCATACCTCGAAAATCCACAATCGTGCCTTACGAGGGAAAATCCTATCCGGCGATCATTACACTCTCGCCGACTCTACCAAAACCTACAAAGCCGTTATCCGAGCGGAAAGTATCGAACCCGATAAAAAAACGCTTTTTATCAAACTTTTCAGTATCTATAGCGGCATCGAAGAAGAGACAATCCTCCGTCGTCTCGACGAAAAGAAAAGAGGCAACGTCACGCTCTCCGATACGCTCAACCCGAAAGAGGCGATGCAACTCAAGGCGCTTGCGGTAAAACTCCGGCGTCTTAAAGTATTTCGCAAAATCAAAACAAACGCCGGCTATATCCTTTACGGCCTCGATATCGTCGAAAACGGCGAACGCCGCCTCTATCCCAAAGGAAAAACGCTCTCTCCCGTTGTCGGTTATGTCCGAAAGAAAGACCGAGACGGGTATATCCGTCCCGTCGGAATGAAAGGATTGGAACGCAGTTACAACAAATATCTTTCGCCTAAAAAAGACGGTTACATCGTCGGTAAGCGAGATGTAGGCGGAAGTATCATTCACGACAAAAACGTCCGATGGAAAAAACGTATCGACGGAATGGATCTGCACCTCAACATTCCTCTTTCGGTACAGTGTCGTGTCGAAAGGATGATAAAGACCATGAAGCGGCGCCTCGACGCGGACGAGATCCTTATCGGTATCATGCAAAGCGATACGGGAAGAGTGCTCGCATTGGCATCCACGGAACGTTACGACCCCGCACACATCACGCAAAAAGATATCGCCGCACTCAATCCGAAATTTGCCGAATACCCGTACGAGCCCGGAAGCGTTATCAAACCCATCACCCTCGCTATTGCCTTGGAACACCGCCGCGTTACCCCGCAAACGGTGTTCAATACCTACAACGGTCGTATGAAAATCGGCAAACGCCGCCATGTTACCGATGACGAAAAGTTCGAAAGCCTTAGTGCAACGGAGATCATTATCCACTCCTCCAACGTAGGTATTTCGCAGATCGCATGGAAATTGAGCGGAAAAGAGTTTCACGACGGATTCGTCAAATTCGGTTTTTCGAAACCTTCGGGTATCGATCTGAGCCGAGATCTTGCGGGACGCATCAAATCGGCGCATATTTTGGAACACCCTTTGCATCGTGCCAACAGTGCTTACGGCTACGGCATGACCGCTACTTTCGCACAACTTTTCAAAGCCTACTCGGCGTTTAATAACGACGGTGTCGCCGTCACGCCGCGTATCGTAAACTATCTCGAGGATGCAAAAAAAAATCATTACATCTTACCGCCCGAACCGGGCGATCTCAAAGCGATCTCACCGAAAACGGCACATCAGATACACGAGATACTCAAATTGGTCGTTCAAAAAGGTACGGGAGTTAAAGCCCAGTACCCCGGTCTCGAAATCGGCGGGAAAACGGGAACGGCGCATATCGCCAAGCACGGACACTATGTCAGAGAGTACCACAGCAGCTTTTACGGTTTTGCCAACGACAGTCACGGACACAAATACACCATCGGCGTATTGGTCATCCGCGCCAAAAAATGGCACAAATATTTCGCTTCGCAATCGGCGGTACCTACTTTCCGAAACGCTGTGGCGATCCTCGTCGATCAGGGCTATCTGCTTCCCGATCGCGTCGAAGAGTCACAAGAGAGCGAACCGACGCATACGCTCCCGATGTATAGCGACAATACCCAAACCGTCGCTACGATCCAAAACGTCAACGAACCGATCTTGCCTCCGCTTCCCAAAGAAAAAGCGAAAGCCGACACTATCGTCTCGAAACCCAAACCGCGCAAAGTGATTCCGGTCAAGGAGAAACCCAAACCGATCTATCATAAACCCAAACGACCGACCAAAGTATATAAACCCAGACCACTTTATCGTACACCGCCGCCGATTCGCCGTCCTATCCGCCACGATGAAGCGGACGATTTGTTTTAAACCCAAACGTTGTCGATAAGGCGGGTTTTGCCGACCCAAGCGGCTACGAGTAAGATCGTATTGCCTATTTCTATCTCCTCTATTGCGCGAAAATCGCGATCTACCGCGACGGCATACTCGATTTTATCGGTCTCTTCGAGTACTTCGTACATCACGGCTTCGATACGACGCGCGTTTCTCTCTCCCGACACGATGCGTTCGCTTGCAAGGCGAAGCGCACGCGAAAGCGCCAATGCGCGTTCTTTCTCTTCCTCGTTCAAATAAGCGTTACGACTACTAAGTGCCAAACCTTTTTCGTCGCGCACAATGTCGCATGGCACGATCTGCGTATCGAGAAAATAGGTGCGTACCATTTGCGTCACCAACGCTAGCTGCTGAGCGTCTTTCTTGCCGAAATAGGCGCGCGTGGGTTTAGTAAGATTGAGCAGTTTCATCACAATTTGCAACATTCCGTCGAAATGCCCCGGACGTTTCGCGCCTTCGAGGATATAGCCGCGTTTTGCCGGTGCCGAGACGGCAAGCTCGTCCGCTTCGTACATCTGCGCAATCGTCGGCATAAACACCACATCGACACCCGCTTTGTCGCAGATGGCGATATCGGCTTCTTCTCTACGCGGATACGCATCCAAATCTTCGCCTTCGAGAAACTGTGTCGGATTGACAAAAATCGATACGACGACACAATCGTTCTCTTCCGCGGCTCTGCGAATCAAACTCAAATGTCCCGCATGCAACGCCCCCATCGTCGGAACGAACCCTACGCTTCCGTCCAGCGAGGCACGTGCCTTGCGAAGCGCATCCGTAGTAGTGACGACTTTCATGAAATCCTTTCGTTCCACAAATGTGGCAAACTTTTTCGCTATTGTATCCCAAATGCGCAAAAAAATCCGCCTTATGCCGTTTTTGTCTCTTTTTTGGTAAAATACGAACGATTATCGGTGCGGTACGAAATCTTTTTCTACCCGCAACCCTCTACCTTCTGTAAAGGAACGTTTTCACCCATGGATAGTTACGAATACGGCGAACTGCTCAAATCGTTGACGACAAAGATGGAAAATATCACCAATATCGTCAAACCCGACACGCTTCGCGCGCGTCTCGAAGAGATCGAGACGATGCAGCAAGATCCCGCTTTTTGGAGCGATGCGGACAAAGCGGCCAAAATCTCCCAAGAAAAGACCAAAACCGAACGCATTCTCGCTACCTACGACGAAGCCAACGACGCACTTAACGACGCTAAAGAGTATTTCGAACTCGCCAAAGCCGAAAAGGACGACGAGACGCTCGAAATGCTTTTTGATGAGGCCGAAAATCTCGAAGAACGCATCAAAAAGCTCGAAATCCAAATGATGCTCAGCGGCGAACACGACGCCAACAACGCCATCGTCTCCATCCACCCCGGTGCGGGAGGGACGGAGAGTCAGGATTGGGCGAGTATCCTCTATCGGATGTATCTGCGATGGGCGGAACGGCACGGTTTTAAAGTCGAGGTGCTCGATTATCAACCCGGCGAAGAGGCGGGGATCAAAGATGTCAGTTTCATCATCAAGGGCGAAAACGCATACGGTTATCTCAAAGTCGAAAACGGTATCCACCGTTTGGTGCGCATCAGTCCTTTCGACAGCAATGCCAAACGTCACACCTCGTTTAGCTCCGTGATGGTTTCGCCCGAAATCGACGACGATATCGAAATCGAAATCGAAGACAAAGATATCCGTATCGACACCTACCGTTCAAGCGGTGCGGGAGGTCAACACGTCAACACCACCGATTCGGCGATCCGCATCACTCATATCCCCACCGGTATCGTCGTACAGTGCCAAAACGACCGCAGCCAACACAAAAATAAAGCTTCGGCGATGAAGATGCTCAAATCGCGCCTCTACGAATACGAGATGGAGAAGAAACAAGCCGAACTCGACGGCGTGGAAAAGAGCGATATCGGCTGGGGACACCAAATCCGCTCCTACGTGCTTCAACCCTACCAGCAAGTCAAAGACAACCGCAGTGGACAAGCCTTTACCAACGTTGACGCGATCCTCGACGGCGATATCGACAAACTTATCGAAGGCGTACTAATCGCGCAAGCGCAAGGAAAATAACGCTTTACGAGGATTTTTCTCCTCCCTCCTTATCATTCTCCGATAGTAGCCACTGCGATACCGTTTTGGTTACGACCAACGCGGCTACAAACGCCAACAGTATCATTCCTATCGTATAGATTGCATGCCAGAGATCGATTTTCATCGTGTCATCACTCCTGCGTCAATTTTTTATTGTCGATTCGATACCGTTTGTCGCATCGCCGTGCCAAAGAAGTATCATGCGTCACCAAAAACATCGCCGCATTTTCTTCTTTAACGTAACCCTCCAGCACATCCATCACCAAATGCGCCGTTTCGTCATCGAGGTTGCCCGTCGGTTCGTCGGCAAAAATAATGCGCGGCTTCTTGCTAAGCACACGGGCGATAGAGACACGCTGCTGCTGGCCGCCGGAGAGATCGCCGATTTTATGATCGATCACATCGGCGATTTCAAGTTTTTCAAGAAGCTCTTTATCAAGCGTTTCGTTTGCAAGCAGTGTCGCTACTTCGATATTTTCCAAGGCGCTCATACCTTTAAAAAGGTAATGAAACTGAAACACAATACCCAAATCGTAACGCCTAAGCATTTCAATCTCGTGTGTACTACGTCCCGAGATTGTATCGCCGAGCAGTTCCACCTCTCCTTCTTGCGGTACGATAAATCCCGCACAGATATGAAGCAAGGTCGATTTTCCCGTACCGCTGCGACCTACTACCGCCATCGTTTCACCTTCGCAAAGCTCAAAGGAGACCTTTTCAAACAAGAGCGTCTCGAAACCGTGAGTAATCTCATACACAGCCAATAAACATTTTTTTCGCATCGCAAACCTTCACTGTTCAATATGCAATTTTAGCATAGAGTCTCTCCAAATGCATTATGCATGCCATAGAACCCGTCTCTTTCGGTAATCAAAAAAAATGTTTATTTGTGTCTATTTTGTTTAATATGTTTTATAATATACTAAGTCTTGGGAATGTCATACAAACACTTTTAAAAAGGATGAGGGTTTTCTTGGAGGAAAACTCGCATCATAATCCTTCTTTTGCGTTTAAGATAATTTTCTACATACCAATCTTCTGCTAAGCAAAAAAGAGTCTCAAAATTTCCGGAAGTACAACGTGTCGTAATTATAGATTCATGAGATATAGTGAAAACATTTACGATGAAGTAAGTGACTAAAGGGTTCCCTCGCAAATACGGTAAATTATTGTTTTTTCAGGCGTAGCCGATGCTCATTTCATTCGCATATACGGATCGCCGTGAGCGCTAAAAAGGCAAAGCAGTTTGCCTTTTCTTTACGCGCCTCCCATCTGTTTGGCGACTTCCGCCGCAAAGTCTTCTTCTTCCACTTCGATCCCTTCACCCACTTCAAGGCGTGTAAATTTCACGATGCGCGCTCTGCCACCCGATTTTTCTTCGAAATATTCGCCGACGGTTTTGCTGTCGTCCATAACGAATTTTTGATCGAGTAGACACTGCTCTTGATCGAGTGTGGTGTTGTCGCTGATGAAACGCTCGAGTTTACCGGGAAGGATTTTGTCCCAAATCTTTTCGGGTTTGCCTTCGGCTTTGAGCTCCTCTTTGATTTTCTCTTCCGCCTCTTTGAGCACTTCGTCGGTCAGCTGCAAACGAGAAACGTACTGAGGAACGTTTTTGAGCGGTTTTCCGAGTCTTTCGAGCTCTTCATTTTCTTTTTTGATCGCTTCGATGCGACCTTTGGTTTCCGCTTCGACATATTCGGGATCGAAATCTTTATAAGTCAACGTCTTGGGCGCCATTGCCGCGGCGTGCATCGCGATCTCTCTGAGTACGGGCTGAATCTTTTCGCAGGTTTCGACATCGTCGCACTCGGCGGCGATAATAACACCGTTTTGTTGGTTGGAGTGGACATAACCCGCAACGGCGGTTTTGTCGTTACCTACGATAAGGTCCGCACGTCTTACGACGAGATTTTCGCCGATGGTCGCGATTTGGAGTGCCAAATATTCGCTAAAGGGTTGGCCGTTGATCTCGGAAGCGTTGATCGCTTCCGCATCCGCCAACTCGTTGTTAAACGCATGCTCGACCACCTCTTTGAGCAACGCTTGGAATTTGTCGTTTTTCGCAACGAAGTCAGTTTGAGAATTGATCTCAACGATGGCGGCTTTATTGCCTTCGACTTTGACGCCGATAGCGCCTTCCGCCGCCGTTTTGCTCGCTTTTTTGGCAGCGGCGCCGAGGCCTTGATCTCTGAGCCACTCGACCGCTTTGTCCATATCGCCGTCGGTCGCCGCCAACGCTTTTTTACAATCCATCATCCCCGCGTCTGTCATTTCGCGAAGTTTTTTGATATCTTTGGGTCCGAAGTTTGCCATTATTTCGCCTCCACAAGTTCTTTCGCATGAGCGACCGTCTCTTTGAAATCGCCTTTGAAGCTATGTTTTTCTTCCATAACTTGGATCTGCTCGTCCGTCATATTGGCTACGTCTTCAAAGGTGTAGAAGCCTTCGCTGTTGAGTTTTTCGGCATAAACTTTACCGACACCTTTGAGTTTCGTCAAGTCGTCGCCTTTCTTCTCTTTCGCAGCGGGTGCTTCCGTCTCTTCGGGAGCGTTTGCCGCTTCTTCTTTAACTTCCGCGACCATCTCTTCGACTTCCGCGGACGTAGGTGCCGCTTCTACCTCTTCACCGTTTTCTTCGGCAAATGCCGCTTTACCCTCGATAATCGCATCGGCAATCTCTTTACAGAAAAGGTTGATAGAACGGATCGCATCGTCGTTACCCGGAATGGGATAATCGACCAAATCGGGATCACAGTTGGTATCGAGTGGCGCGATCACTTTCATCCCGAGTCTGCGCGCTTCTTTGACGGCGATGTGCTCTTTGACTGTGTCGATGATAAAGAGCATATCGGGAAGCTTTTTCATGTGTCTGAAACCTTCGAGGTAGTTGTTGAGC
This sequence comes from Campylobacteraceae bacterium, assembly GCA_027026055.1. Lineage (GTDB taxonomy): Bacteria > Campylobacterota > Campylobacteria > Campylobacterales > Sulfurovaceae > JALVPA01. The sequence continues at coordinate 13,199 of JALVPA010000087.1, forward strand.
TTCTCTTTTTTACGTCTGAGCATCAAGGCTTCTTTTTTGGTAAGCAAGTTGATTTGACCGTTCTCTTCCATCTGCTCAATGATTTCGAGTTTGCGAATCGACTTTTTCATTGTCGGATAGTTGGTCAGCATCCCGCCGAGCCAACGTGTGGAAACATACGGCATTCCGCAGCGTTCCGCATGCTCTTTAATCGCTTGGCGCGCCTGTTTTTTCGTACCCACGAAAAGAATCGTCTGACCTTCCGCCGCAGCGTCTCTAACGACGTTGTAAGTATATTTGAAGTATCTGAGCGTTTTTTGCAGATCGATAATGTAGATGTTTTTTCTGGCGCCGAAAATAAATTTTTTCATTTTGGGATTCCAGCGTCTCGTCTGGTGTCCGAAGTGTACCCCGCACTCGAGCAGGTCTTTCATAGTTACCATAATCGTTCTCCTTGGTATATAAATTCAACAATATCGAAGCGTGTTTGCTTCACCTCTGGTTTGAATCCTCTGTAGCCATTAACGCTTATCAGCGCAACCGTTCAAGGAATAACTACATGTGTATTTCTCTTTTCCGGGTACGGAATAAGAGACGCAATTATACCGGATAAAGTTTAAACATCGTCATTTTATATCCATTTCAGCATAACGGTGCCATAATTGTATAAGTACAACCTATCAAAAAAATAAGGAGAAATGATGGGTATAAAAAAAATTGCGACCGTTGTGTTAGTATGCTCGATATATGCATTGGGCGCATGCCCGCCCGAAGGATACGACAGGTTGAAAAATCATCAACCCGACATCGTCAAACAAAGCGACGGTTGGATCTATAAAGAATGGATTACCGCCAAAGGAACAAGGAGCGAAGGGCATACCGCGATGTTGTTTCATAACGGCCGTCTCGTATGCCCCGACGATAAAGACGAAATACTCTCTACACCGCTCGGTTCTTATATCTATAAAGAAGCGAAACGGCGATGGGGTTGGCACGGATGGCAACCGCTTCTGCCCAAACGTTTGTTAATCGGCAACTAAACCGCACAAAGGGTCGAATTGTTACGAAAGATATGAAAAGTGTAAAGAGAAGTGCGATAAAAACGATCACAATTGTACCAACGAATGCGCGAAAGATTACGCGCACTGTCGCGGCATGTTCTAACTGCGCTACGCTTGCAGTTCGGCCAGTTTCTCTTTGACCGCTTCGACGTGTCCTTTGACTTTGACCTTTTCCCACTTGGCGGCGACTTTGCCGTCCGGATCGATAATAAAGGTGGAACGTACCACACCCATATATTCTCTACCGTAGTTTTTCTTCAGTTGCCAACATCCGAACGTTTGGCACAGACTTTTCTCTTCGTCGCTAAGTAGCATGATTTTAAGATTGTGTTTTTCGATAAAGTTGCGATGGCGTTTGGGAGAATCGGGGCTGACGCCTATTACCGTCGCATTCAACCCTTCGAAATCGGGCAATGCCGCCGTAAAATCGCATGCTTCGGTCGTACACCCCGGCGTGTTGTCCTTAGGATAGAAATAGAGCACGATCCATCGCCCCTTGATATCGCGAAAGCAGATCTCTTCTTCATCTTGGTTCGGCAAACAAAAATCGGGTACCGTATCACCAATGTTCAACATCGTAAACTCCTTCTATTTTTAATTTTTAATTTCCAATTTCTAATTCATTCGGTAGTATATCGAAATGAACGAAAAAATAACCCAACAAAAAAAAGAACTGCTCGCCGACATCGAAGCGCTGATTGCCTACGGCAAAACGGAACCGACGATCAATCCCGATTTGTTGCGCTACTTTAGCGTCGAAGAGCTCGAAACTATCAAAAAAAGATTGGAAGCGCGCGTCAACACACTCGACGACGAAGACAAAGCGTGGCTGGCAAAGTTTCGTAAAGAGGAGTGATACCATGCAAAAAGGCTACCGCATCGCCCTGCTTGCGATATGCGTATGGACATCTCTATTCGCCGACACGCAAGCACCGACACGGCATATCGAGACGAAACCGCTCCAACAGATCCCCGCAAAGGCGCTTCCCCTTCCGTCCGCCGCTAGTGCCGTCGTGCGAGAATCCATCGCGCACGCACCGCAACCCAATCTCGATCAAAGACGTGCGTTTCGTATGCCGAACAAAGCGGAACTGCGCAACTGGATCGCCTATAGCCGTGAAAACGGCGAAGAGGGGGCGCGTATTTGGGCGAAACGATACGGCGTGACTATCCGAAAAGAGAAGATAGGCAATGTCGATGTCTATAGATTATTGCCCCGACAACAGAGATACAACGACGCAATCTTTCTCTATTTACACGGCGGCGCCTATCTTTTCGGCGGCGGTATGTCCGGGATGCACGAAGCGATATTGATTGCGTCGCGTGTCGGCATCCCCGTCTTGAGCGTCGATTATCGTATGCCGCCCGATTATCCCTATCCGACGGCGATCGACGATGTCGTAAAGGTTTATAAGGCTTTACTCAAACGCTACGATGCCTCGCATATCGCCATGGGTGGCTCCTCCTCCGGAGGCGGCTTGACGCTCGCTGTCGTTCAAACACTCAAAAAACGCCGTATCCCTCTCCCCGCCGCTCTTTTCGTGGGCAGTCCTTGGGCGGATTTGAGCAAAACGGGGGATTCGCTCTATGTCAACGAAGCCGTCGATCGCAAAATCGTCACCTATGACGGTTTCATCGCCGCAGCGGCGAAACTCTATGCCGACGGACACGACCTCAAAGAATCGGGTCTCTCTCCGAT
>JALVPA010000088.1 GCA_027026055.1 Campylobacteraceae bacterium
TGTTCGCCATTTAAAGCGGTACGCGAGCTGGGTTCAGAACGTCGTGAGACAGTTCGGTCCCTATCTGCCGTGGGCGTTGGAAGGTTGAGGAGAGTTGACCCTAGTACGAGAGGACCGGGTTGAACGAGCCACTGGTGTACCAGTTGTCCTGCCAAGGGCACCGCTGGGTAGCTATGCTCGGATGTGATAACCGCTGAAAGCATCTAAGCGGGAAGCCAACTCCAAGATGAACCTTCCCCGAAGCTCCCCCGAAGACGACGGGGTCGATAGGCCGGATGTGTAAGCGCTGAAAGGCGTTTAGCTGACCGGTACTAATAGAGCGTTCGTGTTCTTTCGTTTCACATTTGCAAGGTACCGCCTTGGTAAGTCTATCTATCGCTTCTTCCTTTGGCTCTTGAGATTGTTCGAACCTCGCTAAGAGCAGCAAGTACACCAAGGTGTATTTCCTCCTCTTAGCGGTGGGGTTAGAGAGAGGGTCACACCCGGCTCCATTCCGAACCCGGAAGTTAAGCCTCTCATCGCCGATAATACTGCACCCTTCGGGTGTGGGAACGTAGGTCGCCGCCGCTTTGAGGTTTCTTTCTATCTACTTTTATCCCCTATGTCTCTTATCTCTCTTATACCTTTTACGCTCGTTCTTGCTTTTTATGATGGCCTTTCCCGTTTACTCTTGTCTATAGGTTTTTTTACGCTTCTTTTTATCCCCTTACGTTTTTACGGTTTTTCGACCTATATTTTGTCGTGCGTTCTTCTTCAAAATAATTTAAACCTATTTCGATATAATATCGCCCTAAAAGTTGTCTCAGCCAAGACTGTTGCAGCGACCCTATCGTAACGATACGGAAGGACCTGATATCAGGTCGGAGCAGGTTGGTTGCCTGCCGCAATTTCAGTAAAAAGGTCTCAACATGAGAAAAGGAATACATCCCGAATATATGGAATGTCAGGTTAAATGTGCCTGCGGTAACGAATTTGTGGTACGTTCCAACAAGCCGGAGCTTTCTATCGACATCTGTAACGAATGTCACCCCTTCTTTACAGGCTCCGAGAAAATCGTTGACGCAACAGGTCGTGTCGAGAAGTTTAAAAACAAATATAAACTCAAATAGTGATAGGGAGGCTTTTCGCCTCGTTACCTATGCTTACCTTACTTCCCACTCCAATAGGCAATCTTTCCGATATCTCTTTTAGAACATTGCGGACTTTCGAAGATGCACAGCTTATTTTTTGCGAAGATACGCGTGTAACGGGACAACTCCTTCGCCACCTCGAAGCACGTTTCGATTTTACCAGACCGCAAGTACCGTTGGTATCGTTCAACGAGTACAATGGTAAGCAACGCATCGAGACTTACGCGGAAGCGATTAAAACGCAACGTACGGTATTTGTCAGCGATGCGGGTATGCCGGCGATTTCCGATCCAGGACAGTTGCTGGTAGCCTTTTGCCAAAAAGAGAAGATACCGTACGATGTGGTTCCCGGTCCTTCGGCGGTAACGACGCTTTATGCCGCTTCCGGATTTGAAAGCGGGAGATTTTGTTTCGAAGCTTTTTTGCCTCATAAAGGGGCGGAGCGTCAAAAAAAGCTTGAAGCGATCATGAAACGCAGTATCGACACGGTAGTGTACGAATCGCCGCATCGGCTTATCAAGCTTTTGGAAGAAATTTGCGCTTTGGATGCCGATAGAGAGCTTTTTTTGGCCAAAGAGTTGAGCAAAATGTATCAACACTATTATCGTGACAGTGTCAAAATGCTCTACGAAATGTTGTCGAAGGAGACGATACGGGGCGAATGGGGTGTTGTGATACGCGGAAAAACCGTGACGGAGAATGCAGCGCTTAATACGAACGATATCGAAAGAATGGATTTGCCTCCGAAAATCAAAGCGAAACTTCTTTCCCGCTTGACGGGAGAGAGTGTGAAAACGCTTTATGAAAGACTAGGTAAAAAAGAGCGGTGATAAAATGAAGTAAAAATTGGATAAAATCCCTTATGATAATTTACGGGAAACAAGTGTGCCTTTATGCTTTGACACATCACGCCGACGAGGTGGAACGGGTTTTTATTGCAAAAAAAGGGATATTGCCAGAAGCGTTGTTTCGATCTTTTCGCGAAAAAATAACGTTTTTGGAGCCCAAGTTGGCACAGTCGATGAGCCGAGGCGGTAACCATCAAGGCATTCTTCTTGAGATCAAAGTGCCCGAACAGATCCCTTTTTCCTTGATGAAAGAGATGTCGTTTTTGGTAGTTTTGGACGGGTTGACCGACGTAGGTAATATCGGCGCGATTGTACGAACCGCTTATGCCATGGGCGTTGAGGGGCTTGTCGTCAGCGGAGGGGTCTCCTCGCTGCAATTACCCGGTGTGATACGTGCCAGTGCGGGTGCAATGCTGGATATGCCTTTTGCTATCTTGCCCAATATCGGTGATGTATTGAACGAATTGAAGCAAAAAGGCTTCGGCATATACGGCGCCCAAATGGATGGAGAACCCGTCTCGATGGCAACGTTCAAATCCAAAAGAGTGCTGGTATTGGGAAGCGAAGGCAGCGGTCTGTCCAAAAAAGCGATCAGACAGTTGAATAAGGCCGTAGCCGTCGAGATGAAGCGTTCTTTCGATTCGCTCAATGTGAGTGCTGCGGCAGCAATACTTTTATATAGGATGAGCCATGCAATTGAATGATTTACTTCAGGAACATTCGCTGAAATCGATATCGCAACGTACCAATATCTCCGAAGAGAACCTCGAAGCGCTTTTGGACGAAAATTATGCTTCTTTGACAAGAGTAAAAACACTCGGATTTTATTCGATTCTCGAAAGAGAGTATGGGATTGATGTCACGGAGTTAAAAAAGAAGGCCAAAGCCTATTATAAAGAAAACCGCTTGGATGAGGAGAGTGTCATTATCGAATCGACATTGCCTGAACACGAAAAAAGCGGCAAAGGATGGATTGGGTGGTCGATAGTTGCGATTATCGTAGCCGCCGTTGTCGGATGGTATCTCTTCGGAAGCCCCGATTTAAATAGAATCAAAGAGAAATTGCCGTTTTTTTCCGCAGCGTATTCGCAAAAAACAGCGCAACAAAATAAAAAAGTTCCGGAATCGACTCTCACCGAAAAGGTTGATGGTGTTACGGAAACGGAAGAGTAACGTTCAAGTGAAATTTTTCAAATAAAGGAAATTCGAATCAAATGTTTGAAGAGATCCAGTTCGAAAAAATAAACCGATTACCTAAATATATCTTTGCGGAAATCAACGAAATCAAGATGAAAATGCGTCGTGAAGGTGCCGATATCATTGATTTTTCGATGGGAAATCCCGATGCGCCGACTCCGGAACCTATCGTAAATAAATTGTGTGAGACGGTACGACGACCGAAAACGCACGGTTATAGCGCCAGTAAAGGTATCTATAAACTCAGGTTGGCGATTACGAAGTGGTATAAACGCAAGTACGGCGTGGATCTGGATCCCGATACCGAGGCGGTGGCTACGATGGGTAGCAAAGAAGGGTACGTGCACTTAGTGCAAGCGATCAGCAACCCCGGCGATGTGGCAATCGTCCCCGATCCGACCTATCCGATTCATTCGCAGGCTTTTATCTTGGCGGGGGCAAATGTCGAAAAGATGCAATTGACTTTCGATGAAGAGACCTTCGAAGTGGATGAGGAGAAGTTCTTTACCGATGTTAATGAAGCGCTTGAAAACTCGATCCCTCGTCCGAAGTTTTTGGTGGTTAATTTCCCGCACAATCCTTCTACGGCAACCGTTACGCCAGAATTTTACGAGAGATTGGTGGCATTGGCGAAAGAGAAACGTTTTTATATTATTTCCGATATTGCGTATGCCGACATCGCTTTCGACGGGTATCGCACGCCGTCGATTATGCAAGTACCCGGCGCCAAAGATGTGGCGGTGGAATCCTACACACTATCGAAGTCTTACAATATGGCGGGATGGCGTGTCGGCTTCGTCGTCGGTAACAAAAAACTTATCGGTGCATTGCAGGCGATCAAATCGTGGCTCGATTATGGGATGTTTACGCCGATTCAGGTAGCGGCGACTGTCGCGTTGGACGAATACGGCAATATCCCCGAAGAGGAGATTGTACCGCGTTACCGGAAACGTCGTGACGTAATGATCGAAGCGTTTGGCAATGCGGGATGGAAGCTTGCCAAACCGCGTGCAAGTATGTTTATCTGGGGAAAATTGCCGCAAGTGGCGCTCGATCTCGGTATGGGGTCGATGGAGTTTTCCAAACGGTTGTTGCAAGAGGCGGACGTTGCGGTAAGTCCGGGTATCGGTTTTGGTATTTACGGCGATCAGTATGTGCGTATTGCGCTCATCGAAAACGAAAAACGGATTCGTCAAGCCGCACGCAATATCAAACGATTTATCAAGACGCTTGAAAAGGAGCGCGCCAATGGTTAATATCGGGATACTCGGTGTCGGTACGGTCGGTGAAAGTGTTGCCAAGATCTTGACGGAAAATGCCGACATCATTGAAGCGAGAGCCGGTAAAAAGATCGTTCCGATCAAAGGTGCGGTACGCAATCTCGGTAAACAACGCAATGTCGATATCGTATTGACGGACGATCCTTATGCCGTGGTAGACGATCCCGATATCGATATTGTCGTCGAGTTGATGGGCGGTGTGGAAGAACCGTACAAACTAGTCAAGCGAGCGTTGCAAAACGGCAAAGCGGTAGTAACGGCAAACAAAGCGTTGTTGGCGTATCATCGTTACGAACTTCAAGAGATCGCAGAGGAGACCCCTTTGATGTACGAGGCGAGTACCGCCGGCGGTATTCCGGTGATCGGCGCGCTGCGTACGGGATTGAGCGCCAACCATATAGAGTCGATCAAAGGAATCATGAACGGTACGTGTAACTATATGCTTACTAAAATGATCGACGAAGGCGCCGCGTACGATACGGTGCTCAAAGAGGCGCAGGCACTCGGTTACGCCGAAGCCGATCCCACTTTCGATGTCGGCGGATTCGATGCGGCGCATAAATTGCTTATTCTGGCTTCTATCGCTTATGGGATCGACGCCAAACCCGAAGATATTTTGATCGAAGGGATCGAGCAAATCACTCAAACCGATGTGGCGTTCGCCAAAGAGTTCGGCTATGCGATCAAGCTACTCGGTATTGCTAAAAAGACGGGCAATGGGGTGGAATTGCGGGTACATGCGACGATGTTACCCGAATCGGAGATGATCGCCAAAGTAGACGGTGTGATGAATGCCGTGGCGGTGGTCGGCGATAGGGTCGGAGAGACGATGTATTACGGACCCGGTGCCGGCGGAGATGCAACCGCATCGGCAGTCATTGCCGATATCGTCGATATCGTTCGCGGTAATCAAGGACCGATGCTCGGATATAAAAAAGGGCTCGAGAGCGGTTTACGGCTACTTCCCAAAGAAGAGATCGAAACCCACTACTATCTGCGTATGTCGGTACTCGACAAAAGTGGCGTGTTGGCGAAAATTACCAGCAAGCTCGGAGAATACGACATATCGGTCGAATCGATGTTGCAGCAGCCTACGGACGACAA
>JALVPA010000089.1 GCA_027026055.1 Campylobacteraceae bacterium
TAGAATTGATTAAAAGGAAGAAAAATGAAACTACATAACGCTGTCGCGTCTTTGTTTTTGGCTGTGGGATTGAGTTGTGCGCAAAGCGACGTCACCGCCGTATTTCATGCCAACAAAGGCAATATCGAAAAGGCTTTCGACGGTATAATGAAACATGACATCAAAAAAGCCGGTTTCGAGATCATGAAAGCCAATACGCATATCGAAAATTTCTATTACGAAAAGTTCAAAGAGCGCGGGGTGGAGATGATTTCGTTTTACGATATCATCGACAAAAAAGCGATTCGTCCGTTGCTGTTGAAAAATCCCGATTTCGGTGCCTTTACCCCCTTTAACTTCTTGGTTTACAAAACATTGGACAAAAAAAACGACGACTATACATGGTACGGACATCTCGCACCCGAGATGATGCTCGACATCATCGGCGAAAAAGATCCCGCCAACCGCAAAGTCTTTACCGAGATGGTGGCGGGACTCGACAAAGTGGTCGAAGAGACCCTCAAGCCCGAAAAGACGCATGTGTACAAGCGTCAACATCCGCTTCCCGAAAAAACGTTGACCAAGTTGGTAAAAACGTTTGAGAAGCCCGACGATCTCGAAGAGTTTATCGAAGATTTCGTCATGGAGCACGACGGCGCGTTTACGAAGCACAACTTCATCATTGCGGGATTCATCGATCTGAAGTTCGAATACGGTGATATGGACTTGGAGTTCGACAAATACGACGCTTACTGGGTGTCGCTGCTTTGTCATTTCGAGTTTTCCAACTCTATCTTCAACAGAGGTATGCCGCAAGCGGGAATGTTCGCACCGTGTTCGATCTACTTCTATATCCCCAAAGACAAAAACGAAATTCACGTCGGTTACTCCGGTGTCAACAACTGGATCAGCGGACTTGAATTCAAAGATCCCAAACGTATCGAATATATGCGCAAGATCGACGCCGAAGTGGTCGAGACCTTTAAAGAACTCGGCTTCAAACCCGAAAACTAATCTTTTGATAGACCTTACGGTGTATCCGTGAGGTAACGTTTCCTCCTCTTCGTTCGACCTTTCTATCACTATCGGTAACACTTTTTCGTATATGTGTAATATGGAAACAAATAAAAATGATAAGCTGAGAAAAAAGATCGATTTTATATCCTCGCTACGCTTAAATTGATACAATTGGCTTACCAAATCAATCCAAAAGGAAACAGCCATGTCAAAACCTACCATCGTATGGTCTAAAATCGACGAAGCACCGGCGCTTGCCACCTATTCGCTCTATCCGATTGTCAAAAAATTCGTAGGCAAAGCGGGTGTCAACGTCAGACTCAGCGATATCTCATTGGCGGGACGCGTACTTGCCGCCATGGGTAAACAAGAAGACGAGTTGGCGAAACTCGGCGAATTGGTTCTCAAGCCCGAAGCCAACATTATCAAACTTCCCAACATTTCAGCCTCGGTAACGCAGCTCAAAGAGTGTATCGCGGAGCTTCAAGAGCACGGATTCGATATTCCCGATTATCCCGAAAATCCGCAAACGGACGAAGAAAAAGCGATTGCTGCGAAATACGCTACCTGCTTGGGTTCGGCGGTCAATCCCGTACTTCGCGAAGGAAACTCCGACAGACGTTCGGCGCTGGCGGTGAAAAAATATGCGCAAAAAAATCCGCACAGACTCAAACCTTTCGAAGAAAACCCCAAATGTCGCGTCGCTCATATGAAGGGTAAAGGCGACTTTTTCGCCAA
>JALVPA010000090.1 GCA_027026055.1 Campylobacteraceae bacterium
ATTGCGTTTGCCCTCTTTGCTAAGGCGAAAATGCATGATCTTGGCATCTTGTCCGCCCAGTTCGATGACGCTTCGCACATCGGGATGCAAGTGCTCTACCGCTACGGTAACGGCATTGACTTCCTGGACAAAGCGGGCATTGAGCCGCGGTGCGATGCGGCTTGCGCCCGAGCCTGTAATGTAAACTCTGTCAATTGCGTCGTAAAGATAGGGTTGACGCTTTTGTAAATCTTGCAACAGCGAGAGTAGTGTTTCGGCTTGTTTGGTGTGGTGCGGCGTATAGGCGGCATCGACAATGCGAAACGCCTCATCCGTCAAGACATACTTGACTGTTGTCGAACCGATATCGATACCGAGTTTATACTGCGCTTTGCTTTTGTCCATGTTGCCCTTTGTATGGGTTCACAATAGCAGGTTTTGGTTAACGGGTAGTATCTTCACTGCGTGTCGCAAACGCATACCCGATCCATATTGCACCGATAAGGATAAAAGGCAAGCTTAGTACTTGTCCCGTAGTAAACGGTAAATCCCAGGTATAGTCGGCTTGTTTGGTTTTGACATACTCGAGCATAAAGCGTGCACTAAACATTAGTACCAAAAAGACGCCGGGAATAAGTCGTGTCGCAAAGCTTCTGTCAAGTTTTTTCCATAGTCCGTAAAGAATAAAAAAGAGTACGATATAGGCGCTTGCTTCGTAGAGCTGTACGGGATGGCGCGGTAGCATATCGACGTGTACGAAGATCACCGCCCAGGGTTTGTCGGTCGGTAGTCCCAAGATTTCGGAATTGAAAAAATTACCGATGCGTACGGCGGCGGCGACGATGGGACCGACGATCGCCATGCGCGAGATGAGCCACCAAAAATCGACTTTATAGCGTTTGGCAAAGATCCGAAAGGCGACAAGTACCCCCAAAAGCCCGCCGTGGCTTGCCAGCCCGCCTTTCCAAACCTTGAGTATCTCAAGCGGATGCGAGAGGTAAAAGCTGGGCTCATAGGCAAAACAGTGCATCACTCTTGCGCCGATGACGGTGCCGACGAGTGCGTAGATGAGCAGGCTATCGAGTAGTGCGGGATCTTTGTTCTCCTTTTTAAATATGCCTTGTGCCACCCATAACGCTATGAAAAACGAGCCGACAAAAAACAAACCGTACCAACGCAGCTGCAGCGGTCCAAGATGCAATAAAACGGGATCGACGTCCCATACGAAGTGTGTCATTTGTTTCCTTTGTTAGACGTCGTGTTGATTATGAAATAAAAATCAGCTGTTGATCGCTTCTTTGATTGTACGTGCGATACGCGTCATTTCGGTGATTTTTTGTGTTTGTGTCAACGTATCGTCCAAAAGCACGTTGACAAATGCCGAACCGACGATGACACCGTCAACGCCTTTCGCTTTTTCTTTCGCTGTCTTTTCATTGACACCGAAACCGACATAACACGGCGTATCGCTGCATGCTTTGATCTGCGCCACCGTTTGGCTCAAATCTTCGCTCTTTTGCGCACCGGTGATACCCGCGTAGGCAACAAGGTAGATAAATCCCTTGGTTTGCGGTGCGATCTTCTCAATACGCTCTTTGGGGTCCGTGGGGGCGATAAAGTCGATGAGATGCAAGCTCGCTTGCTCTATCTGCGGCTTATAAGGTGCCGCCTCTTCGAAGGGCAGATCGGGGATGATGAAGCCTTTGACGCCCACCTCTTTCGCCTCGTCGATAAAGAGATCGATGCCCTTGTGATAAAAAGGATTGAAGTATCCCATCCAGAGCGTATCGATGTGTGGTGCGATTTGAGATGACAACTCAAAAAGTTGCACGATTTTAAAACCGTTTTGCAATGCTTTGAGATTTGCCGCTTCGATCACGGGGCCGTCCGCGACGGGGTCGGAAAAAGGAATGCCGAGTTCCAGCGTATCGACCCCCGCTTCTTTCAGTGCCAAAGCGGCGTCTACTGTAAATTCGATCGAGGGATATCCGCTCGTTAAATAAGCAACCAATCGTTTCAATGTGCGACTCTTTCAATAGTTTTTAACATTATATGATAAAATGAGTAAAAAATATACGACCGGATAGTTTGATGAGTATACATTCAGCAGGTAAAGCGGAAAAAATCACCCTTTCGACGATCGCCAAGATGAAGGGTAGGGAGCCGATCGTGATGATCACGGCATACGATGCGCTCTTTGCCGCGCTTTTTGACGGCGAGGTGGAGATGATCTTGGTCGGCGACAGTCTCAATATGAGTTTTTTCGGCAAAAGCGATACTTTGAGTGCGACGATGGATCAGATGATCTATCATACCCAAGCGGTCTGCAACGGCGCTAGCAAAGCGTGTGTCGTTTTCGATATGCCCTTCGGCTCCTACACGACGCCAGAGATCGCCTTGAACAATGCGGTACGCGTCTATCGCGAGACATGCGCGCAGGCAATCAAGATAGAAGGGGGCAAAGAGAAGGCACAGATCGTACGCACTTTGGCGCAAAACGGTATTGCTGTGGTGGCGCACATTGGCTTGATGCCACAACATGTGCGTAGCGAAGGGGGCTACAGGGTACGCGGAAAGAGCGAAGAGGATATCGAAGCGCTGATCGACGATGCCTTGGCATTGGAGGCGGCGGGTGCGGCGATTGTCTTGGTCGAGGGGGTGAAGCCCGAGGCGGCACGTCGCATTACCGAAGCGGTGAAAGTGCCGACCATCGGTATCGGTGCCGGCAATGCCACCGATGGGCAAGTGCTGGTATGGAGCGATATGTTCGGCTTCTTCGAAGCTTTTACGCCGAAGTTTGTTAAGCGCTACGGCCACGGTGCGCAGATGGTGCGCGAAGGGTTGAGCCGCTATATCGACGAAGTCAAAAGCAGAGCCTTTCCGGACGAGGCGCACAGTTATTAGTGAAGAGAGAAGAGTGAAGAGAGAAGAGTGAAGAGAGAAGAGTGAAGAGTGAAGAGATACGGTATGCTTTTCTGTTGAAAAGCTTTTATTTAAAAAGGATTTGAATGAGGAATTACGGTAAGCTTTTTTACAAAAAATTTTTATCGGATAAAAGCGTTGCGCAGCAATGTCGATCCACACTATTCACTATTCACTATTCACTATTCGCTCAATCCCGGAGGGGTTGCTAATGGAGCGTATCGTCGAGATCGAACGCTTCGAGGGTGAGGCGGGATACGAGAATGCTTTGCGTCCCACTTCGTGGGAGGAGTATGTTGGACAAGAGAAGATCAAAAAGAATTTGCGCGTCTTTATCGAAGCGAGTAAAAAGCGCGGTGAGGCACTCGATCATATCCTCTTTTTCGGACCTCCGGGACTTGGAAAAACGACACTTGCCAATATCATCGCCTATCAGATGGGCGCCAATATCAAAACTACCGCCGCGCCGATGATTGAAAAGGCGGGAGACTTGGCGGCGCTATTGACCAATATTGAAGAGGGGGACATCCTCTTTATCGACGAGATCCATCGCCTCTCTCCCGCGATCGAAGAGATCCTCTACCCTGCGATGGAAGATTTTCGCCTCGACATCATTATCGGTAGCGGCCCGGCGGCGCAAACGGTCAAGATCGATCTGCCGCGTTTTACGCTGATCGGTGCGACGACGCGTGCCGGCATGTTGAGTAATCCGCTTAGAGAGCGTTTTGGGATGCACTTTCGAATGCAGTTTTATACTCCTGACGAGTTGGCGCGTATTGTCATGCAAGCGGCGCAAAAGCTGGGCAAGCCCGCCAAAGAGGATGCCGCGATAGAGATTGCCAAACGTAGCCGCGGTACGCCGCGTATCGCTTTGCGGCTTTTGCGGCGGGTGCGCGACTTTGCCGAAGTCGAAGACGAAAGCGAGATTGTGCTTGCAAGGGCGCGCTATGCGCTTGACGAGTTGGGGGTGAATGCACTTGGCTTCGATGAACAGGATTTGCAGTTGTTGCAGTTGCTCGTAGAGGCAAAACGCCGTCCGATGGGACTTGGTACGATCGCCGCGGCATTGAGCGAAGACGAAGGCACCATCGAAGATGTGATCGAACCCTATTTGCTTGCCAACGGCTATATCGAGCGTACGGCGCGCGGACGTATCGCCACGGCGAAGAGTTACGAACTTTTCAAGTTGAGCGGTTTGCAAGAGGGGCTTTTTAGTGAATAAGACGCAATTATTAATTACGGCGCTTTTTGTTTTGGGATTGATGGGGGCGTACAGCGTTTATCAGCCCTTTCTTCTTTCGCTGACCGTAGCCATCTTGCTGAGTATGGCTACCTTTAACCTTACCAAAAAATTGGTCGAATATACCCGTTCGGCACGAATATCTGCGGCGATATCGACCTTATTATTGAGTTTGATGCTTTTTGCTCCGATTATCTATTTGGCGACGATCGGTGTGGGGTATATCGCCGGTATCGACGAAAGCGGGGTTAAGGATACTTTTTCGGCGCTTAGAAATTTGATCGAAGAGATACCTTACCTTCACGAGCTTTCTCAACAATATCTCAGCGACGAAAAGATTGCCGAGTACATTAAAGAGTCTACCGCCTATGTTACGGTAGCGGGTAGCAAAGGGTTCGGTTTTATGAAAAACATGTTTTTCGTAGTAGTCTTTTACTTTTTTATCAACTATTACGGAAATCGTTTTTTCGATACGATATTAGAGCTTTTGCCCGTATCGCCTCAAAAGGGCGAAAAGATGATGAAAGAGGTTTCCGCGACGATGGAAATCGTTTTTTACTCTATCATCGTGACGGCGATTTTCGAAGGGGTGCTGTTCGGATTGATTATGAGTTACTTCGGTTTCAACGGCCTCTTTTTCGGCGTGATTTACGGGTTTGCGTCTTTGATCCCCGTCATCGGAGGTATGATCGTATGGGTACCGGTGGCACTGTATGTATGGACGAAACTCGATACCCAAACCGCCCTTATCATCGCTTCGTATTCCATTGTAGTGATTTCTATCATCGCCGATACGTTTATCAAACCGATGATTATCGAAGTGATCAAACGCGATTTTTTGAAAAGTACCTTGCAAATCAACTCCATTTTGATCTTTTTTTCCATTTTGGCGGGAATGACGACCTATGGATTTTGGGGGATGATTTTGGGACCTGCCATTACGTCTTTTTTGGTGGCGATCACGAAAGTCTATCTCGACTATTCGGAAGGGGACGGTTAACGGTTAATTAATTATGGACGATTACAATATAAAGCAACTTCGGAGAATAAAGGATTGAACATTATAAGCGTATTGTTAATAGAGGACGATCCGGAACTGGCGCAGATTTTAACAAGTTTTTTGACTAAATACGATATGAAGGTGACCGAAGCGGAAGATCCGTACGTAGGTTTGTCATTGCTTTCTCAAAACGATTTCGATTTGATCATTTTGGACTTAACGCTTCCCGGAATGGACGGGTTGGAGTTGATCCCGAAAATTAGAGAAAAAAGCGATATTCCCATTATTATCTCTTCCGCTCGAGACGATATTACCGATAAAGTCATCGG
>JALVPA010000091.1 GCA_027026055.1 Campylobacteraceae bacterium
GTTGACGACGATCTCGGCTTGGTTCTGAAAACGTTTGAAGGCGCTTCCTTTGACCAATCCCGCATAATCGAGCGGTGCACCCTGTCCCAAAAACACCTCCATATCGGTCACCGCGGGCTCTTTTTCAAGCTGCGCCACGACACACTCCGCCACATGGCGCGTCTCCTTGATAGAAGCGTTTGTAGCGGTCGTAACATAGATACTGAAGGTATTGGCACTTTTGCCGGGTAACATCTTGGCAAGTACCAACTTGGTGGGTATCATCATTACCGATCCCATCAATGCCGCAAGTGTGATACCGATGACAACCCATCGCTTTTTACGACTTTCGAGGATACGGTAAAGGAAGTTTTCGAAACGCGTCATTTCGTACCTCCATTTTCATCCTCATCCGGTTTACAAGTACCTTTCGCTTCTTCATCATGTCGGTGATGTGCCAAAACATGCTGTTTAATCTTGCGGAAATTGAGGAATTTTCGTGCCATATAAGGAGCAAAAACATACGCGACGAAGAGCGATACCGCCAATCCCACGGGAACATTGAGCGGGATCGGTTTCATAAACTGCCCCATCATCCCGCCCACGAACGCCATCGGCACCATCGTGAGGATGATGGCGATGGTGGCAATATTGGTCGAGGGACCGATCTCGTCGGTTGCTTCGACGATGATCTCGTCCACACTCTTTTCGGTGATATCGAGATGCAATCGCCTATGGATATTTTCGATGACGATAATCGCATCGTCGACGATCAATCCGAGCGAAAGCAAAAAGGCGAAAAGCGTAATACGATTGATGGTTTGATCGCTCATCTGCGCGATAAAAAGCGTCGTCGCCAAAATCATCGGCACGGCCACGGTAACCACCATCGATTCGCGCCATCCCAAAAAGGGAATCAAAATCAACATAATGATCAAAATGGTAATCTCCAAGTGATGTACCAGTTCGTTAACCGCTTCATTGGCGCGTTCGCCGTAATTACGCGTGATGACGAATCCCACTCCCGCTTTGTTGAGTTCGGCTTTGGCTTCGCGAATCTTTTTGATCGCCTCTTCGGCGATGATGACGGCATTGGTCCCTTTAAGCTTGGAAACGGTCAATGTGATTTGTTCTTTGATCCCTTCGAACTCAGGTGCAGCCGTTTCGGTTGCATTTTCTTCTTCTTTCTCTTCGGGTTTACGTACCTTTTCGGGATCGGTGTCCATCCCTTTTTGATAATCGATCAAGGCGCTTTGGTAGTTTTGGATATCGTAACTGTACTCGACGTCCGCAACATCTTTCAGATAAATGGGAGAGCCCATATACTGGGCTATAATCAACTCTTTGAGATCCTCGACCGTATCGATGGCGTTTTCGACGCCGAACACGACAAGTTTGCCTTTGTCGTTTTGGGTGTCTATCATCGGTGCATTGGTCGAAATCGACTTGACAGCCATCGCGATTTGTCCCAACGACAGATGATAAGCAGAAAGTTTGTGCAGATCGACCAAAACGTTGAATTGCGGGCGTTTCACCCCTTTGAGCGTCGTTTTCGAGACATTCTCCAGCGCGTTGATCTCTTGTTGGAGTTCGCGAATCGTACGATAGAGTTGGACCACGTCGGTTTTCACACCCGGAAGCTGATAAAAGGCCGCTGTCAATATCGGAATATCGATATCGATATCGAAAGGTTTGACAAGCGGCGGCATCGTTCCTTTGGGAAGTTGATCCATATTTTGCATCACTTTGTCGTAGAGTTTGAGGTTCGACGACTCGCGATTTTCTCCGATATAGTACTGAACATTGACGATACCGAAATTGTTCATCGCCGTGCCGTAGACGTGCTCTACCCCTTTGATTTCGCGGATACGTCGTTCCAGCGGTTTGACGACAACATTGAGTATCTCTTTGGGCGAGGCACCCGGCAACGCCACGACTACCGCCCCGCCGCTCACCTCGATTTGCGGATCTTCTTCTCTGGGCATCGTTTGAAGCGAAACGAACCCTAAAAGCAAAATCGCCACCGCCAAAATCGGCGTAAGCGGATTGCTCAAAAATATCTTACACAGATACCCCGCAATGTTTTTAATCTTGTACTTTTTTCGTTCCATGGGGAAAATTATAACGACTTAATCTATAAAATAACCATATCGATATCAAAAAAAATGTATTATTTTATCTGTTATCATTACTCTTATTTATTGCTTTTTTTAATTTTATCCTAAATATTCCTATGACATAATAACGTCAATCGTTCAAAGACGATAATATCCATATATTTACAAAAGGAAGAAACATGAGAAAACTACTCTCTACGCTTTTCGTAGCGCTTTCCGTCGTATCGGTCGCTTCTGTCGCCGTACAAGCCAAAGAAACGGCATACTACACCGCCGCTTATGCGGATGCCAAAACGGTCGCGAGCAAACTCAAGAGTGCGGGCTTTACGGTACTTGCCACCTATCATCCCGCCAAAAAAAGCTACCTCAACGTTATTGTCGTGACAAACAACGCCTTGAAAAAAGCCGCCTCCAAACCCAAACGCGGATTTGCCGCTATCCAAAAAGTGTTGGTAAACACAAACGCCAAAACGGTACTTACCACCAACCCGACTTACTGGCTTAAAGCCTTTTTGCAAAAAGATTACAGCGCTACGGCGGCCAACGCAACCAAAAGCGCTCTCGAAAAAGCACTCGGCAAACTTTCTCCCACAAAAGATGCGCTTAGCTCGGGTGACATTGCAGATTATCACTTTATGATCGGTATGCCTTACTACGAAGATATGCTCGAGATCAAATCGGGTGCCAAAGGGGTCAAAGACAACAAAAAAGTCTTCGCGCTCAAACTCGACAACGGCAGCACGCTTTACGGTGTTAATATGGGCAAAGCGACGGAAAGTTTCATCGGCAAAATCGGTGAAGACAAAGCGTTGGTATTGCCCTATACGGTCTTGATCGAAAACGGTACGGCATACGCGTTGCATGCCAAATACTACTTGGCAATCTCCTATCCGCTCTTGACGATGGGTCAGTTTATGAAGATTTCTTCTACGCCGGACGCTATCGAACGCGCGCTTAAAAAAGCGGTAAAATAAGTTTACCGCTGTAGTTCGGCGGAAACGTTCCGCCCTATTCTTCTCTTTTTATACCCCGAATCTCGAAAAAGAAATTGATGACTTTGCATTGTCGTCGCATTCACGAACTTCTCCTAAAACCATCACCGAACCTACGCTCTACGACAAACTATGTCGCCAACATCTCCTCGATCGTCGCTTTGACATTTTGCCCGAGCGCTTGCGTATCGTAACCCCCTTCGAGAAAAAAGACAAACGGCACCTTCGCGCTATCGAGAATACGACGTACGATGGCACGAATGCCCTCGGTCGTTACGTTAAGTTGCGCCAGCGGATCGCTTTCGTGTATATCGTATCCCGCCGAAACCAATACGATATCGGGAACGAAATCTGACACGAGCGGCGGCAATACTTCGTCGTATATCTCGACAATCTCCTTATCGCCGCTATCGGGCATCAACAGTACGTTTTTCGTATAGCCTTTGCCCATACCGATGCCCGTTTCGTTTTCCATTCCCGTACCCGGATAGGCAAGCGCTTGATGGGTGGAAAAATAAAAAACCGTATCGTCGTTGTAAAAGGCTTCTTGCGTACCGTTACCGTGATGCACGTCGAAATCGACGATAAAGACTTTTTGAAAACCTCTTTTTTGCGCATAGCGCGCCGTGATTGCGATGTTGTTAAAGAGGCAAAAACCCATCGCTTTTTCGGGCGTAGCGTGATGCCCGGGAGGTCGCACAGCACAAAAAGCACGTTCGAACGTACCTTCTAAAATACCGTCTATCGCCCTCACTCCCGATCCTACCGCCGTACGCGCCACCGTATAAGAGTGCTCACTACATACCGTGTCGCTATCGATGGCGGTTTCGACTTTGCTACACTCCATCACCTCTTCGACCTGCGAACACAAATGCACGCTTAGCAGCAACGATTCGTCCGCACAAACGGGTGTTTGTTCGATCAAATTCTCTTTTAACGGAGCAACCGCCTCTTCGATAGCGCGTAATCGCTCGGGAGATTCGGGATGTCCTATCCCGGTATCATGCTCCAAAAATATCGGATCGTAGATATATCCTACGTTTCGCATCGATTATCCTCCTTTCAATCCCAAACTCATTTTCAATCCATCCAACTCGCGACGTAAGATTCGTACCTCTTCCTCCAGTGCCTCCACACGCTTATGAAGCGACGCTTCGTTCGAAGGCTTCGTATCGTCGTTTTTTGCTTTTGTATTTTCGTCGTCATACAAAATATAGACGACCTCTTTGCCGTTTTCTTGAACCGTTTCGCTTTTAAGTTCGCCTGATCGCACTTTTTTGATGGTTTGAAAAATACTGATTTTGTGTGTTTGCGCATACTTTTTAAGCGACATGCGTTGCATTTTACCACTCCTCGAAACGACTGTAGATGCATATTATACACAATTTATTCATCTTTCTCTGATATAATAACCGAAAATCATATTAAGGAATATAACCATGAAAAAACGTTTGGGTCTTTTCATAACGATATGGATGCTTCTTTTCGGTAATTTTGCACTCGCCGAAGATGCGCGCGTCCTCGAAATAAAAGCTGATGTCGCTGTCGAGAAGTTCGATAAACTGGTCAAAGGAGGCAAAGCCTTTTTACAACGTGTCAAAGGCTATCTCGTCTTTCCGGACGTTTACAAAGGCGGCTTTATCGTCGGGGGCGAATACGGTGAAGGCGTCTTGCGCGTCAACGGCAAAACGGTCGGCTACTACAGTATGGCGTCCGCCTCTTTGGGATTGCAAATCGGCGCACAAAAAACCTCCTATATCTTCGCTTTCGCCGATCAGTTCGCTTTGGACAAATTTATGCACAGCGACGGATGGGAAGCGGGAGTGGATGGTTCTATCGCCGTCGCCAAATGGGGACAAGGCATTGACATTAGCACCATCAGCTTCGAAAAACCCATCTATGCGTTCGTTTTCAATACCAAAGGGTTGATGGCCAATATTTCGTTCGAAGGCACCAAGTTTACCCGCATCATTCCCCAATAAACGCACGGATCTTTATAGCCTATGTCGGTACATATCCTCTCTTTGGATCGCGCTGTAGCGCATCGCTCTCTCGACATACGAACCGTCTCACTCTCGTCGCTGCACGAAACGATCGACACAGAGGGAGCGGACTATCTGATCGTTCACGGTGGAGACGGTGCGGTACGCCGTACTTGTACGGTGCTACGAAATTGCGCGAACAAACCCGCTTTGATACTCAACCCTACGGGTTCTTTCAATGTCCTCGCCAAACGCCACAGTATCGCACCCCTCGACAAAATTCTGCATACACTCGCATCGGGGAACATCCCCCAAACGACAACACAAGAGATTTATGCACTTAACAATGAAGTTTTCCTCTTTTCGGCGGGGAATATGGGGGATATGCAACATATCTTTCTTTCCGAAACGTTACGTTTCGGTATTCTCAAAAAAGGTGCGGCGAAATATCTTTTGGCTTTTGTATTGCTACTTCCAGCTCATTTGTTGCTTACGCCCTTTATGCTGATGAGTAAACGGCACTTTTTTATCTTTACCGCGACGGATTTGCGCCTACATATCGGTAATATCTATACCTACGTCCCCGAAGAGGGACTGAAAATCGAAATGGAGGGCACCTACCATTTCGTCGAACTCGACGGCGATTTGGTTTTGATCAGAGACGATTGTTTCTCGATTGAAAAAATAGGCGAAATCACTATTGTCAAAGGTTGACGCGCCGCCACCGCAATAGTGCCGGCACAAACACCATATCCACCGCCAACGCCACGGCTATCGCGATCACACTACTGAGCCCAAAATGGATATTTGGTACAAAGTCACTTAAAAGCAATAGCGAAAAACCGCCTAAAAGCACTATAGTTGACACCAACATCCCGGCACCCGCATCATGCAATGTATTGGCAATCGGATCTTTGTCGTGTAAATGACGGCGGTATTTCAAGACAAAATGCATCGTATCGTCAATGGCAATCGCAATAATGATCGCAAAGCTCATTGCAAGCCCCAGATCAAGAGCTACCCCTAACCACCCCAAAAGACCGAGCGTCATAACAACAGGCATAATATTGACACCCAAAACGCCAACTGCAAGCCAAAATGAGCGAAGCACCCAAAGCAACGTCACAAAGAGGATGACAAAAGTGCTTACCAAAGAGTAAAGCAATGTTTTTGTCACGCTCGATTGCATCTGCGCAAAAAGAGGATAACTTCCGTTAAACGCGATGCCATAAGGGGTGTCTTGCCAAAATGACGCACTTTGAAAAAGTTTGAGGTTCTCTTGTGTGCCGACCTCGTCAAGCAGTAGCGTAAGACGCATCTTTTGCCTATCGGCATCGTACATCTTGCCAAGATCGTTCTCCGGCTGCGACATCTCATAGAGCAACAAGAGCTGTGCGACCGCCTCTTTACGCTTGGGTATCGCACGCTTTTCTGTCATCGCTTCATTGAGTCGCACGAGCAACGCTACCGGCGAAAGTACTTTTCTGATTTGAGGGTAGGTAGCACGAAGGTACGCCGTATACTTTCGGACGCTCTCTAAAAATTTCGGATCCAAAGCGCCGCCTTTTTGGTGCGTATCGAGAATGATCTCATAATTTACCACACCCGTAATACGATCTTCTATCCACCGGATATCTTTAGTTGGAGGTGCATCGCTTTTAAAGTAGTGCAAAAGATTGCTATCGATTGTCAATCCGGAAATCCCAAAAAGTGTCAACAAAACTAAACCGACAAATATTACCACAATAGCACGAAATTTATGAGAAATTAGAGATTGAATAGATTTAACGGTTTTAAAAATAATCGGATGCGGTGTAAATATCGGAAAACTGCCGGTATACCACAACCGCAAAAGAAGAAGTGTTACGCCAAATGCAATCACAGTCGCTAACGCCACTGCTAAGCCTAAATGCTGCACGGGTACAATATCGCTTGTCATAAGTGATAGAAACCCAACACCTGTAGTAAGAGAAGTAATTAGTATTGGTAAAAAATTGGCTTTGAATGTTTCTCTCCATACTGCATAGGCATCGTCAAGTCTCTCTTGATAATACTTAAGCCCTATCAACAGATGCACGACATCCGAAAGCGAAATGACAACGATAAAGAGCGGAAGATTAATCGTAAAGTTGTTTAACGGCTGTTCAAGTGATGTTAAGATCGCAAAAAGAATCAACAAGGTACTTATCACAATCGCCCAATAGATCCCCACAATATCCCAACGTCTAAAGAGAAAGAATAGTAATAGTGATATCATTAGAAGCATCGCCGGAACGATTGTGATTACATCGTTCATGGCTGAAATTGTGAACGCCTCCGTAACGACCGTACCGCCAAAGAGCCTATACTCAAGCGGGTATTGGGACAAAACATCTCGTATCTGTGACAGGATCTTGATACTCGGATCCTCTTTGGCTTTGGCGAAGCGATCGTCGATATGTGCGATGATCATAAAATTTTTCATCTGCCGATCGACAAGATAGTCCGCTAAATCATTTTTTTCTATAAGTCTTTTTCTCTCTTTCGGATCGATATCGTTTAAAAAATCGAAGCGCAAACTCTCGTTATCGAAGCTAAGTAGCGGCATTGCCACCAGCGAATCGACACGCGAAACAAAATCCAAACACCCCAATGCACCACTGAGCGCTTCCAAGCGTGCCAGCGTCGCATTCTCCTCAAGCGACGCGTTGTTTTCGATGGCAACCATCACCGCATCGTCGTAGCCGAACGCCTCGACAAAGGCATCGTACTTCGCTAAAGTTTCGGATGTGTACCAGCTGCGCCAATTGCTATCAAAACGTAGGTGCGTCGTGCTTTGGTAGAGCGATAGTAGCACAAGCAGGACAAAGAGAGTGATTGAAAGATTGTTACCGTACTTTTTCATGCGTTACGACGAGAGATGCAAACCGACCACACCGAGGATAATGAGCGCGATGCTCACAAGCTTGAGCACCCCCATACTTTCGCCGAAAAGCACAACACCGATCGTTGCGATCAGCGCCGTACCCAGCCCCGACCAAATCGCATACGCCACGCTTACGTCGATGCGTTTTAGCGCCATGGTAAGCGCACCAAGCGAAAGTAGATAAAAGATTCCCATTGCGACAGAGGGTACCAATTTGCTAAAACCCTCGCTAAGCTTCATCATCGTCGTGCCCGCCACCTCGAAACCGATCGCCGCTATAAGCCATATCCACGCTTGCATCGTTACTCCTTATCCCAACAATTCGCACAAGGCACGCTGTACGGAAACAAGCTCTTTTTGCGAGAGTGTTGCCACCTTGTTTTTGATACGTTGTTTTGAAAGCGCGCGTATCTCATAAATACACGCATCGCTATCGTGCAAGAGCTTATCACGTTTGGACAAAAAGATGCGATAGGGTACGGCATCTTTTTCGATGCAGGTCGAGAGCGGGATGACAATAGCCGTCTCCAAGATCTCCAACTCCTCTTTGGTACTCATAACGATAGCGGGTCTGAGTTTGCCTATTTCACCGCCTTTGGCGGGATTGAAATCGACGAGACAAATATCTCCTCTACACAAGCCCGTCATCGCTTGCCCCCTCCTCTATCGGATCGCACCGTTGCGCATCGGCTATACGCCGCAATAAAGCTTCTTTGCGTTTACGCTCAAGTTGCTCTAAAAAGGCGTGAAACTCTTTAGAAAAATGCCGCGGTACGAAGTAGCCCAACTCCTCTTTTTTTCTCCCGTCAAAAAGACGAATGATCTCATCCCGCTTGAAAAAATCTTTTGACTGCCTCAAATCCGCCAAGGTAAAGGTAAGCATCCGTTTTTCCTTTTTGTAAATAGTTTTTACACTTTATTCTATCATATTATTTTGTCTATATCAAATGGAAAAGAAATGAGATTTTAGTTCCGGAAAAATAGAGTTGGAAATACTGCTTTCGATAAAAGCATAGATAAAAAGTTCGATGAAAATACAGCATAAGTAGATAACCGTCATACAATGCGGTTGCCAAAAGATTACGAAATATCGCCTTATAGCACATTACTGAAAAATCATATTGGTGCCTACACCTACACATAACGTAAAATACGGCTCAAACGTCGAACTTGTTTTCCGTCTCCTTTACAATTTAAAAACTATAGATCACATCCGCAAAGATTATGCGCTCTTTTTTAAAGCCGTCGAACAGCTTCGAACCGCCTACAAAATCGAGGATTCCCGCATCGATCTTGATATCGTCGTTATAGTCGTACACCGCCCAAAGACGCTGGAAACCGCCCTCGTCGCCGCTTTTTCCGAAAAGCGAGATCAAATAGTTGGCATGCAAAGTGGCGTTCATAAAATCGGAGGTGATGCGAAACGCATGCTGCCACGTGTCGCGCTTGACGGGCAAAAGCTCCACGCGCATACCGTTGGGCGCATCGATATGATCGCGTGACAAACGATCGTCATAGCGGGTAAAGTGCCGCAACGACACGTCGTAGCTAATCATCGTATCGGCGATACCGTTGTACTCTACCCCTACCAAACCGTCCAAACGCGATAGGGATTTTTTCGGTGCCATTGTGTAGTGCAGCTTGTCGAAATATGCCCATTCGCTTTTAAAAAGCCACGAACCGCTGACAACGTTAAACGCCGTACCGTACATATTGATCTTGCCGTGTTTGACCAAAGCATTGAGTCCGAAAGGATCTTCGACGAATTTCGTATCGTCGTAAATATGCGCCGCATAAAAATTGACATCCCACCCGCTACGCTCGGTACCGATACTGAGCGCATAGGTCACGTCGCTATAAGATTTCTCCGGCGGTAGCGGAAACGCGGCAGGATAAAACGGCGATCCGTACGGCGGATCTTTGGTAAATCGTTGTTCCAGGATCGCTATGGGCGTAATGCGCCACTCTCCCACGTACCAGTCGAATTTCGCCATCGTAACGGATAGGCGCAAATCCTCGATATCGACCATACCGGGCTGGCGGTTGTCAAGCGGGTTAAGCACATCGGTGATACGGATGGTGTCGCTTCGTCCCCACACTACCACCTGACGACCGATACGATAGTCGAGTTTCTCCGTGAGGCTACCTTCGATATAGGCATCGAAAAGCTCCGTTTCGCTACGCAGCGACTTTTTCTCTTGTGAGGTATAGCCGTTATCGAGTCGGTAAACCCAGTCGTAAAACGTCCTGGCATTGACCTTTAGACGGATTCCGTTATCGAACTTTTTGTCGAAATCAAGAAAAAGCGTCGAACGCAGCGACGAAAAATCTTCGCGATTTTTCATACGACTCGATAGCGCATACGCCACCTGCTGTTTCAATTCGCCCGAAAGCGCATGATCCAAAAGCCCTTCGGAATCCTCCGCAACGTTTTGTTCGGCTTGTTCATCCGACTGTTTCGTCTCTACACTCTCCATCGCCTCATCCTCAAATCCCGCCAACGCCTCGTCGGCTTCGGAGGTATCTTGCGGCGAGGCTACCGCCTGCGGCGCATCGTCAAAGCCTTCAAGCGCCTCATCGACACTTTCGGCGTAGAGTAACGATGCAATCGTCAAGCTCAAATATACCCATCGTTTCATCTTTTCGACTCCATTATCGATAAAAGCTTTCCAACAAAAGCATACCCAAAATATTCGTTATTCACTCTTCTCTCATCACTCTTCACTAAACTCGGTTCCTCATTACTCATTGTTCATTAACCCCTGCTACTCCTGTCGCTTTGCACCTTTTATGCAGATGCGAAGGCCGTCCCTCGGTGCGAAACACGGCGCCGAGAGCATCGTCCGCACAATTGCAAAACGACGCTTTTTGGATACTTTTTCTAAAAAAGTATCAAAGGCAACAAAAGCTTTTCGAAGAAAAGCATACCGAAACTATTCGTTATTCACTATTCACTAAGAAGACGGGACTAAAGTCCCGCCTCCAAAATTCCTCATTCCTCATTCCTCATTCCTCATTCCTCATTCCTAATTTCTAATTTTATATCCCCTTCTCCAACCGTCTGGTCGTAAAGAGATCGTCACTTAGCGGCGTATTGACCTTGATATGACTAAACTTCAAAATCGTTTTGTGTACCGTTTGTTTGCCCTTTTTAGTCGTCATCGTCATCACATCGGGCACCCAGACACCGTTTTGCACATGCATCTTTGGGATATCGAGATACTTCTTTTTGCCGTTTTTCATAAAGTTAATCGCACGCACCACTACGAAGTTATCTTTGCGTACGATACCGATGGTTTTGGTATAACCCGACTCTTTGATCACTTTTTTATTGCGCGGTATCGCTTCGATCACCCACGCATCCTTGCCGCGTACTTTGGTCTCTTTGAGCAGTTTGAAGTCATAATCCTCCAAATCACGGTCAGTCATATCAAAATAGCTAAAATCAGAGCCCATAAAGCTACCGCTCTTGTCCGCCGTCGGGATACGCTTGACCTTTTTGAGTGCAGGCAGATAGAGCCACTGGTCGTCATCTTTGTTGGGATCGTCGTAGTCGTAGGTCAAAAAGGCGGTATTTTTCACATCGGCGGGTGATTTGAAAAAGAGAATGCGATGTTCATCCGCCCCGAAATCCTTACTGTAAGATTTGAGCTCTCTTACACGTTTTTTGCCGTGCTTGTCGATAAGTATCATTCGCATATCCTGCTCTATCGTCTTGCCGTCGTCGCGCGCATCTACCTTCTCCATAATCGCACGCGCTTTGGGATCGTCCGCATACGCCGTACCTCCCAAAAGCACCACTGCCGTTATTGCCGTAACAATTGTTTTTGTCATCGCTTTGCTCCTTTGTTCATTAAAATCAAAATCATATCTCTTTACCTTTCACCCGTCATTCTTCACTCATAAGGTGCGTGATTACGCATCCTACAAACTAATGTGGGACTAAAGTCCCGCCTCCAAAATTCCTCATTCTTCATTCAATACGTGGACGATTCATTGCTTCGCAACAAATCATCCGAGGATAAACCTCTAACACCCTGTCGTTTTGCACCTCTTGTGCAGATGCGAAGGCGCCCCTCGGTGCGAAACACGGCGCCGAGAGCATCACCCGCACAATTGCAAAACGACGCTTTTTGGATACTTTTTCTAAAAAAGTATCGAAGAAAACACGCCATTGCAATTGCGGGACTAAAGTCCCGCCTCCAAAATTCCTCATTCCTCATTAAAACCATACCTCTTCACTCATCTCTCTTCACTCTTCACCCTTCACTCTCTTGATCCACCCGCGTTTGGCGGCAACCACCATCAGTGCCGGCGCCATCAACAGATCCGCCAAGAGCGCGAAAATGATCACCGTCCCGGTCAAAAAGCCGAAGTTTTGTACCGAGACCATCTGCGCTTGGGTATAGGCATAGAAACCGAGTGAAAGCACGACCGATGTGATCACCAAAGCCTTTCCTGTCGTGAAGAAGGTACGGCGGATCGCCTCGGCGCTATCGCCCGTATGTCGATAGTATCGCAAAAAATTGTGCATGAAATGTATGGTGTCGTCCACTGCCAAACCTATCGCGATACTCCCGATAAGCAACGTAAACATATCGAGCGGGATATGAAACGCTACCATCAAAAGCAACCCTAAAATAATCGGCGTAAGGTTTGGAATCATACTCAAAAGCCCGATGCGCACCGAACGCAAAATCAGCATCATCATCAGCGCAATCAAAACAAAAGCGATAATATAGCTTTTTACCGCCGATCGGATCGCCTGATCGAAAGTGGTCACCATCAACGGCACTACGCCCGTTACCGTAACGTTGTCCTCCGGAAATGCGCGTTTGCTCTGCTCCTCGATATAGGCAAGCAATCCGGTCGCCTTGATCGAATCGACCCAAGGCACTTTGACGGTCATTCGCGTTTTTGAAAATTGACTGTCCACCACATCTTCCAAGTCGTCGCTTCCCGAGTTCTCAAAAAGCAGCAACTCTTGTGCCACCAAATCTTTCTCTTTGGGGATCGTATAGAAAGCTTCGTCGTTACCGTGCAAAGCGCGGTTGGTCTCTTTGACGATGGTGTTTAGCGAAACCGCCTTACCGACGAAAGTATATGGGTCTTTATATTTTTCCAACTTTTTCGTCAGCGCATCAAGCCTCGCCAAACGGTCGGGATCTTGCCAGCCGTTCTCTTTGCCCGTGTCGATCACCGTCTCTATTGTGAGCGATCCTTTCATCTTATGATCGATTGTCTCGGTTGCGACACGTACCGGTTTGCCCGGTGCAAACCAATGTAACGGATTGTGAGAAAGTTCAATCGTCGATGCGGCCGCTAAAGCCGCGAACACACCGGCGGCGCTTAGCGCCAAGATAGCCTTGTAGTGCTTGGCGGGAATCGCCGCCAAACTTCCCATAAACGCATCGAGCTTACCGGGCGCTTTTTTGGGTTTGGGTTTGAGACGAGTCATCGATAGTAGTGCCGGCAAGAGCGTTAGTGTCAGCAGAAGCGAGACCATCACCCCGAACGAGGCGAAAAAACCCAGGTCGGAAATGGGTGCGACTTCACTACCGGCAAAAGAACCGATCCCGATCGCCGTGGTGATCGAAGTCATCGCAATCGCCAAGCCCGAGTGTCCCAATGTATGGACAATCGCCTCTTTTTTATCGCCCGTTTCATTGAATCGATCGAAAAAGATCGAAAGCACATGCACCGTCGCCCCCACGCTCACCGCCAAAAGTAGTGAGGGTACGATCTGTGTCGGCAACTTAAACGCCGTACCCGTCCATGCCATCAATCCTACGGTAGAGAGTAACGCCAAGGCTACGACAAAGATAGGATAGAGCACCGCCGAGATACGTCTGAACATCAAAAAGAGAAAAACGATCACGATCAGCAACGTAATGCGTGTAAACTTTTGCATATCGCTTTGCATCTGCGACTTGAGTACATCGAGTACGACCGGCGAACCCGCCACATAGATTTTCAACCCTTTGTCACGATATTTTTTGACGATTTCAAAAAGTTTATGTACGATTTGCGCATTTTCCTGATCGGTCAAAAATTTACGCGGCTGCTGCGTAGCGCTCCCCACCGTTTCCGACATATCATCGCCAAAACCTTCGGCAAGCTCTTCGTCTACACTTCCCGTCTGCTCTCCTTCGTGTGAAAAAGCATCGGTTTCGATCACGATCACCGTCATTTTGCCGTCCTCGGAGAGAAAGAGGTTTTTATAAAAATGCGACGCCATTGCGCGCGCTTTGATCTTCTCCACCTCCGCCTGCGTCGTCGGAAAGGGCTCCAAAAGATCGTCGGTCAACAGCTGATCGCCCTTGCCCCGAGTATTGCGCACATTATAAAGCGAGGTCACTTCATCGAGATAGGGCAAGTTGTTCTCAAGATCTTCATGCAAGGCTTTGAGCGTTTTGAGAAATTCAAGCGTAAAGATTTTGTCGCTTTCGATCGCGACGGCGATACGTTCGTCACGCCCGAACTGTTCTCGAAACTTATTGTAGCCGATCAAAATCGGATCGTCGTCATGAAAAAAGCCCTCGTTGGAGGTATCGAATTTGATTTGAGGCACATGAACGATAAAAATCGCCGTAAAAAGTAACGAAAGCACTATCGTGATCCACGGATGCGTAGCGATCCAAGCGCCCATTCGTGCCATTTTCTTCTCGGTCTTTTCGTACATCTACTTCTCCTGTTCTACAAAATCGAAAATATGATCGACGTAGCGATCGATGTCTTCTTTGAGCGAAATAACGCCTTCGGTGGCAAGCGACGCGACAAACATCCCTTCACCCATCGTGTACATTCCTTTGATGAGCTCTTTGGCGACGGGCAACAACTCGCCTTTAGCGATACCTTCGTCGATGATTTGTTCCACCCACCGGTAATAAAAGCGAAAACATTCCGTTTGAAAGGCTATCATCTCTTGCTTCGGCGCTATCAATGCATAAGCGATAAATTCTTTGTACAGCGCACGTAAATCCGCCGATTCGTCACTGTAAAAAAAGGTATAAAAAACTTTGATTTTTTCACGTGTGCTTTTCGCTTCGGCAAGCATCGTTTCTTTTCGTTCGTTGTGCGCCAGCATCAAGATGTTGACAAGCTCGAAGATCAACTCCTCTTTGTCTTGGAAATATTCGTAAAAAGTTCCTTTACCTATTCCCGCCGTTTTGGCGATTTCGGCAATCGTAATCTCCTGGATACTTTTTCGTACCAAAAGCTCTTTGCACGCCAACGCAATCTCTTTACGTTTTTGCGCTTTGTCGACCACTATCGGCATTGTCTGTTCCTTAGTATCTCCGGGTTCTCTTCTGCAATGTATAAAGGGTAACGCCTACAACGATAATGCTAAAGCACTCTTTTTTTTGGTTACTCATTATTTTGAC
>JALVPA010000092.1 GCA_027026055.1 Campylobacteraceae bacterium
AGAATCTCTTCGCGCAACTGCGGCGACACCTCTTCGTCCGCATCGATATTGAGTACCCATTTGTGTTTACACAAGGACAACGCATAACTTTTTTGCACGGCGAAACCTTCCCAATCGCGGTGATAAATTCTATCGGTATACCGTGCCGCAATGCGCAAGGTGTCGTCTTCGCTACCGCTATCGACGACGACAATATCCTCGAACATTTTGACACTCTCCAACGCTCTTTCGATATGCTGCGCCTCGTTTTTACAAATGATATAGACCGATGCGGGGATCGTTTGTTCGTTCATAGTTTGTTCCGAATACGCGTGATTTTGAGATAAAAGTCAAAAAAGGACTCCGTACCGAGAATCCCGATGCGTCGCAAGGCAAAAGGCTCGCTTTTGTCGTAAACGCCGCGTTTGACCGTCACGGCGCTACGGTATCCCGCCTTTTCGACAAAGCCTGCGATCGTTGCATCGTATTTGCCGTAAGGATAAGCGAAGCTCTCGCACGGTATCCCCGTCAACCGTTCCGTTTCGCGCTTCGATGCGACGATTTCGCGATAGGCCTCTTCACGAGGCAAACGTAATAAATTGGCGTGCGAAAGCGTATGCGACCCGAACTCTATCAAACCGCTTCGCACCATTTCCGCTATCTCCTCTTCATTCAGCAATCTATCGTAACTTTCCTCTTCAAACGCTTCCCATCGATTCTCTGTTGCATAAGGGACGAGATAGACGGTCGCCTTGAACCCGTAACGTTTCAAAATCGGCAACGCTTCGGTATAGTTGTCAGCATATCCGTCATCGAAGGTGATACAAAACGATCTCTGCGGCAATGTTTCCGCCTCGATCAGTTCGCTTACGGTAAAACTGTGCCATCCGTTTTTGGCGAACCATGCCATCTGTCTTTCGAAAGCTTGGGGAGAGACCCGCCATTTGTTGCGTTTGTGCGCTCCGGGTATCGGCGGCGCGA
This sequence comes from Campylobacteraceae bacterium, assembly GCA_027026055.1. Lineage (GTDB taxonomy): Bacteria > Campylobacterota > Campylobacteria > Campylobacterales > Sulfurovaceae > JALVPA01. Next base: position 961 of record JALVPA010000092.1, read on the forward strand.
TTTGATGATACATCAAAATACGCGCGTTTCGATACGAAACGGGTATACGCCACCAGTTGTAACGCAAAGAGAAGGCGACAAACAAAACCGCTACGATACCTTCAAGCATTTTTTCCCTTTTTCGTCGCAATGACCTCGCGATAGTATGCCAAATGCTTCGTTGCCATTTCGCTTAACATAAAGCGTCTTTTTTCTCTTTCGCTCAGTGCCGCAAACGCCTCGAGATACGATTCGTAATGTTTGGCAACCTCTTCAAGTTTTTCGGTCAAATTTTCATGCGAGACGATGAACCGATTATCCAATATTTCCCCTGCACCGCCTACACAGGTGGAGAGAAGCACTTTCGCATAAAAAAGCGCTTCTACCATCACCAACGAAAAGCCTTCGGAGTGCGAACTTATCACGACAACATCGGCATTTTGCATCATTTGCGGGATATCTTCGCGAAATCCCGCAAATACGACACGGTGTTCGATACCACATGTACGTGCCGTTTCCATCAAAGTTTGTTTTTCTTTTCCTATACCGACAATCGTCAATTGAAACGGAATACGCAAACGACTGCAAGCACGGATTAACACATCGAAACCTTTGATCTTGTCCAATCTTCCTACCGCCAATATTTCGCACACGTCATCGCGTACATGATGCGATTTGACGGGAGTTACTTCGATTCCGTTGTAGATCAAAGC
>JALVPA010000093.1 GCA_027026055.1 Campylobacteraceae bacterium
CGACTATGACGAAACGCGTTTTTACGATGCGTATCGTTCTTTTTTGTCCTTGGCGAAAAAGCGGGTGATCAACGCCGAGGATCCTTTTTTGTCGTCTCTCGATACGGAGGCTATCGCACTTTACCCGAGTCGCGATATTGCCGATATCTCCTCGGTGCTTGTCGACGGAAAGCCCTATACGCGGTTTTCGTTGAGAGACTTGGGCTATTTCGAAGTGTTCGGTTTCGGCGAACATATCGCATTGGACGCGTCGTTGGCGATTTTGGCGGCGTTGGAACTCGGTGAAGACCTCGAAGCGATTCGCCAACGCCTTAAAGACGAGTATAAAGGGATCAAAAAACGCTTCGATATCGTTCAAAACGACGCGGAGTGCATCGTGATCGACGATTACGGGCATCATCCCACCGAGATCAAAGCGACGATGCAAGCGTTGCAAACGCTCAAACGCCTTCGCGGTTTGGAACGTCTGACGGTGATTTGGCAACCGCACAAATATACACGAACTATCGACAATCTCCAAGGTTTTGTAAAGTGTTTCGAAGGGGTCGACGAGTTAGTGATTTTGCCCATATGGGCGGCGGGCGAGATCGAAATCCCTATCGATCTTAAAGGCGCATTTAGCCGATACGATCCTTTGATGGCCGATCGTGTAACGAGAAAAGAGGGCGTCGTGCAAGCAATCAAGGAGGGATATGTCGCAAAAGAGTACGATAGCGGCGTGATTGTCGCTTTCGGCGCGGGAGATATTACCTATCAGATACGGGGTGAGATTTGATGTTTTCTTATTGCCGCTTGCATTTATTTCGAAGCGCTTCGTAAAATATGAGTTTTCACCGATAAAATTCTTTTATAATGCCGCGTTTATTCCATTAATTAAAGGAGGCTGTTTTGCATAAAGATATGATACGTCTATTGACGGTTTTTGCAATATCGACGACGGCAACATTTGCCGATTTGGCTGTTAAAACGGACGATGTAGCGGCGAAGTACGCTCAAAAAGTCGACATAAAATCTACGGAAGGATGGCGGCAACATCTCGATTTTGGATTTGCAAATACGACGGGAAATACGGAGACTCTCAATTTGGCGGCTTCGTACGATGCGACATACGGTACGAAAGGCTATGCGGATTTACCGTTGCGATTGGCTTTCGATGCGGGGATGTACCTGACGGAAAACGACGGTACCAGGGACAACGAAGAATACTCCGCCAACATCGCATTAGAACAAGAATTCTATAAGCGTTGGCTGGCATATGCCACATTACGATGGTTGCGCAATACTTTCCGCAATTTTGACAGCAAGACATTTCTTGGAGCGGGTGTAGGCAAAACGCTTTTTGACGACGGTAATCAGCATTTCGAAGTCAAAATCGGCGCGGCATATAACCGGGAGTCCTATAGCAATGCTCAGCCGGATCATAACTTCGGATCTTTCACGCAATATGCCGAATATCGCAATGCGTTTAATGAAATCGGCGAATTTTATCTACAAGCGGGAGCTTCGGAAAATTTCGACGACTTTAGCGACTATGAAGTGACGGCTCTGACAGGTGTGACGATAAAAATGAACGATAGTTTGGATCTTTCGATAGAAGCGCAAGTGCGTTACGATCATATCCCGCCTGTCGGCTTCGAGACGACCGATACCAAAACGATCGTGAAATTAGGATACGGCTTTTAAACAATCTAACAAGCCTTTCGCAAAAAGATAGTATAATTGCCTCCAAAAGCCAAGGGAGGTTTCGTGGCTCGAACTATAGCGTTGCCCTCGATCGTTTCCAAACTCGACCTCGACGACTATATGGATCGGTTTATCGGGTTTTTCGCCCGCCCCAAGCCCATAGCGATGCCGGGCGACATTCATCAACACTACCGCTACATCCAAGCGCTTTCCGGCGTGCGCTTTCCCGAACCGCCGCAGCTACCCGATACCGCCGATATGTTGATACGCTTGCAAAAGCAGGCGGTGCTGGGGCTTGAGGAGTTGTTTGTTTTTGTCAAGACGATCGATTATTTTCGTAAGCTTAAAGCGATGACGCTTCCCGAACCGCTGTACGGATGGTTGGCGCAAATCGAGATTCCGGACGAATTGAGCGAAGCGACGACACTCTTTACCGACGAAGGCGAACTCAACCCCGAAAAAGACGAAACCCTTCACGCTCTCGAAGAGGCGCTCAAACGCAATCGCGCGGAGATACGCGATGCGCTTTATAAAATGGCGCATTCCGCGGCGTTGAGGGAGTATTTGGTCGATTCGCAAGTGCACCTTTACGGAGGCGAGGAGACGCTGCTGGTGCGCGGCGGTTTCAACAATGTTATCAAAGCCGCCGTGGTCGGGCGCTCTTCGGCGGGGCATTTCTATATCGTACCGCAACGCGTTTCGGCGCTCAAAGAGCGCGAAGCGGTGCTTCTAAGCGACAAATCGGCGCTTATCTATCGCTACTGCAAAGAGCTTTCGGCACTATTTCGCAAATGGGAGCGATTTTTGCGTTTTCTCGATCAAGCGTTCGATCGTTTCGATCACTACCAAGCGCGCGTGGCGTTTGCGCGGGCGATGTCGTACGAATTTGTCTTGCCGCAAAAAGAGAAAAAGATCGTATTGCACGAATTCGCCCATCCTGCGATCAAGGATCCCGTGCCTTTGACGATTGCGATGGAGCGTCCCGTGATGCTGGTAACGGGCGTCAATGCGGGAGGAAAAACGATGCTGCTCAAATCGCTTTTGAGCGCGGTCTATCTGAGCAAATATCTTTTGCCTTTTCGCTGTAATGCCGCCAAAACGCGAATCGGTAGCTTCAAAAGTGTCGAAGCGATTATCGACGATCCGCAATCGGTCAAAAACGATATCTCCACCTTTGCGGGAAGGATGCGCGAGTTTGCCGCACTTTTCGACAAAAAAGAGGCGATCGTCGGGGTGGATGAGATCGAGCTGGGTACCGACAGCGACGAAGCGGCGAGTCTCTTTCGCGTGCTTATCGAAAAGTTGGTCGCCAAAGGCGTATGGTTCGTGGTGACGACGCACCACAAACGATTGGCGTCGTTGATGGCGGGAGACGAGACGACCGAATTGGTCGCCGCGCTTTACGACGAAGAGAGGCGGGTTCCCACCTATACCTTTTTGCAAGGAAGTATCGGCAAAAGCTATGCGTTCGAGACGGCATTGCGCTATGGGATACCTCCCGCCGCCGTGGAGGAGGCGAAACGTCTTTACGGCGAAGACAAAGAGCGTCTCAACGAATTGATAGAAAAGTCGACCGAACTCGAACGCAAAATGCGCCGAACACTCGAAGAGGCACGGCATAAAGCCGAAGAGGCGCAGCGTCGTATCGAAAAACTGAAGGAAAAGGAGGAGCGGCTTGAGGAGGAGCATCGTCGTACGTTGGCGACGTTGGAGCGACGCTACGATGCCGCGATCAAACGCGCGCAAGAGGCGGTCAAAGCCAAAGAGTCGCGCGAAGGTAGACGACTGCTCAACGAAGCGCACAAACGCAAAACGCAACAAAGCGTACCTCCTGCCGTCTCTAAGGAGCGCACGCCGCCGAAGGTGGGCGATCGGGTCAAATATCGTTCGCACAAAGGCGAATTGATTGCAATCAGAGGCGAGGTGGCGACCGTGGAGGTGGACGGCTTGAAAATGCGTGTGCCGCTCAAAGAGCTTCGCACGCTTTCCGATGCGCCCATAGCGAAAGCGAAAGTGCCGAAACGTCGTAAAACGACCGATATACGCGTCGAAAAAAGCGGTGCGTCGGTTTCGATAAAACTGCTCGGGATGTATGCCGACGAAGCGGAAGAGGCACTGGACAAATTTATCTCCGACGCGATGCTCAACGGACTGGACGAAATCCAAATCGTACACGGTACGGGCAGCGGCGTGTTGGCGAGGGTGGTGGCGGACTATCTCAAACGCCATCCCAAGATTTCGCGCTTTTATCGCATGCCGGGCAATCTTGGCGTCACCGTCGTGGAGTTGTAGCGACGAAAGTTAAAGCCAACACGGTATAATTTAGTGAAGCAAACAACGAGGAGTCGACGGTGAGTCTCAAAGACGAAATCGAATATGTAAAAGCGGAATTAAGCGGAGACGAAAAAGTACTCGAAAGTGCGTTCAAACTGGAAAACTTTTATAAAAAACACAAAAAGAAACTGTGGACCGTCGCTGCGGTAGCGGTGTTGGCATTGATAGGAAAAACGGGTGCGGATATGTGGAAAGAGACGCGCCTGGAAGCGGCAAACGCCGCGCTTTTGACTTTACAACAAAACCCGAAAGAAAGCAAAGCGCTGAAGACGTTGCGAGAGAGCAACCCGAAACTCTATACGCTCTACGTACTCTCCGAGGCGGCACGTACGAAAGATGCGGGCAAACTGCAGGCGCTTACGAGCGAAAAAGACGACATCCTCTCCGATATGGCGCGTTATACGCTCTCGGGTTTGCAAAAAAAACCCGAAGATTCCGTACTCTATAAGGAACTTGTCTATTTGCAACAAGCGTATCTTTTGTTGCAAGACGGTAAGCGCAAAGAGGCGGCGAACAAACTCGAGTTGATACCGGAACGCTCGGCACTGGGCCCCGTCGCACGACTCTTGGCGCACTATACGATAAAGGCAAAATAATGACAAGATCGGTGTGGTACATACTGTTTGTCGGATTGTTTCTGTTTGTCGGCTGTTCCTCGAGAAAAGCGTTCGAGCCCGAAAACCGTTATGATGCGAATGCCGTGGGAGGACATTACGAAGGTACTATCGTATCGGTAAATCGTATGGGCGCCACACTCGATAACGGACGATTCATCGATAAAGAAGGCGTGAGCGATATACGTTTGGAAAAAGGATTTCGTTTTCTCAATGCCGACAAGCGTTACGTGCTGGCGTCGGATGCCAACGGTACGTTACAGATCTGGGATAAAAAACGTCAAAAAGTGAAAAAAAGCGTTCGGTTGCACAGCGGTGTGGTTAGCGCGAGCGTACGTTACGGAAAAGTCGCTTACGTACTCAACGACAACAGTTTTGGCGTTTACGATATCAACAACGACAAAACCGTCATCGAAAACAGTACGGAACCGGTCTACGCGATAGATGCGCGTACGGCGGTACCTATTTTCGTCGATTCGTTGGTAGTGATGCCGATGCTGGACGGGAAGCTGATTATCTTCGACGTCAACGAACCGGACATGGCGAAAGTGGTCTATATCAGCAGTGCGCAAAGTTTCAACAACGTGATCTTTTTGGATAGGACGGGAGATACGTTGGTCTCCGCCACACCGCAGAAGCTTTTTACGATAGGAGATGCCGGAGAGTTCGAAAAATCCGCCGATATCGTCGATCTCGTGTTGAATGGAGGGTATATCTATCTTTTTACGCGTGACGGCACCGTTTACAAATACGATACAGCTTTGCACGAAAAAGCCAAACGCAAATATCTTTTCGCGCAATTTTCGGGCGTCGATGTCGTCGGAAAAAGTCTTTATGCTCTCGATAAACAAGGTTCGCTTATCGTAACGGACAAAGCGTTGAAAAAAGAGAAGATTTACGATGTCGGCGAAGTAACCTCACCGATATTTATGGCAAACGGTAAACTTTACAAAGACGGAAAAATCTACGATTTGACACGCTTGCGTTATGAGTGAGAACGAAGCGCTTATCGAAGCCTTCCGTGAGTATCTGGAGATTATTAAAGGGTTGGAAGGCAAAAGTATAGAGGCGTATGTACACGATATACGCCAATGCGCCGCATTTGTCGACAGGCCGTTGACGAAAATCGACAACGAAACGGTACTCGATTTTTTGACGACCTTCGAAAACAAACGTACCCTCAATCGCAAACTTGCTTCGCTCAACGCCTTTTTCGCTTTTTGTCACAAGCACGATTTTGCTCATCGTACTATCGAGATTCCGATGGCGAAAGTGCCGCAGCGATTGCCGAAATATCTGACCTACGAAGAGATCATGCAAGGCGTGGAAACGATCGATCGTTCGACGGTGCGTGGATTGAGAGATTATGCGCTGATACTCTTTCTCTATGCCGGTGGTATGCGCATCTCGGAGGCACTTGCCGCCCGGCGAAGCGACATTCACGAAGGGTGGTTGCGCATCCGTTTCGCCAAAGGACAAAAAGAGCGCGTCGTACCTTTGGCGCCTATGGCGATCGAAGCGCTTGACGCTTATTTGGAAAAAGAGAGCAAACTCAGCACTTACCTTTGGCTCAATTATAAAGGAGAGCCGCTCAGTCGCGTTTCGGCGTTTAAGATCGTCAAAAGGTATCTGGGAGTTTCGCCGCACGTGTTGCGCCATTCGTTCGCCACGGCATTGATACTCGGCGGCGCCGATTTGCGGGTGGTGCAGGAGTTGCTCGGTCATGCGTCGCTCGAGACGACGCAGATCTATACCCATATACGCAAAGAGAATCTCAAAGAGACCTTGTTGCGCTTTCATCCGATGGCTTGACAAAGGGATCGCAAAGGAATCGTATGGATATGAAAACGTTGACGGACAGATTGCGCGAAGCGGGTTTGATCTTCAAGTCGCTTTCGCCGATACTGCCGGCGGCGCTCGGATCGCGCAAACGCATCGGTATCTATCGTGCCGTCGATACGAAAGGTTACTACGCCGCCGTTTTCGTTGTAGAAAAAAAGAGCCGTTTTTTGCGGAAAGACGCGGAGGCGATAGAGGCGCTTTTCGATGTGTTGGAACGCCATATCGATGCGAAGGTGCCTGCCAAATATCTGATTCTCGCCGCGCCGCTTTGCTCCAAAGCCAAAGCCTTTTTGGAAGAGCATGGATGGAAAGTATTTGTTGCGGAACGACAGAATGGGGAATGAAGAATTAGGAATTAAGAATGAGGAATGAGGAATGAGAAATGAGGAACCGAAAAATTTTGTAGAGTGCGTAACCACACACCGTTTTAACGAAGCCTATTTGCTTGCAGATATCGGTAATACCCGCGTGCATATTTATGACGGCAAAGAGGTTCTCCATTTATTGCCTGACGAAGCAATTGCCAAGTTTGGTACCGAAAAGCTAAACTATATTTCGGTCAACACCCCTTTGGAAGCACGTATTCGAAAAGAAACAGGATGGACAAATGTTTCCGATAAGGTGCATATCCCCGGAGAGTACGAGACGATGGGGGTAGACAGACGCGCGCTTTGCTTGAGCCGCGACAATGCGCTCTTTATCGATGCGGGTTCGGCGATCACGGTGGACAAAGTGCAGCGCGGTGTTTATATGGGCGGTTTCATATTGCCCGGTATCGCGGCTTTGCAAAAGGCTTATGCCGACGTTTCGGAAGTGTTGGATGTGCCGATCGATGTCGGTATCGATACGACGCGTCTGCATCGTACAACCGATAAGCAGATAAGCTATGGTATAATCGCCTCTATCAAAAGTGTCGTCGAAGCGCATCGCGACGCATTACCCGTATATGTAACGGGTGGCGACGGCGAAAAGATCGCTTCGCTTTTCGCTTATGCCGAGTTCGACGAAACGTTGATATTTAAAGGCATGCGATACGCGCTCGATGCGAACGAGGTATGAAACTATCTTAGCATCGCGCTTGCGATGTCGTTACCCGGAAGGACGAAAATGAGTATGAAAACGAAGGCATTGTCATGTTGACCGTCGCATTGCCGAAAGGGCGGATTGCCGAAGAAACCTTGGAGATATTTGCCGAGGTATTCGGTACCGATTTCGCTTTTAGCGGTAGAGAACTGATCATGGAAAAGGCGGGATTTCGCTTTTTAAACGTGCGCAATCAGGATGTGCCTACATACGTGGAGCATGGTGCGGCGGATATCGGCGTGGTAGGATTGGATGTCATCACCGAAAAGGAACTCGATATCGTGCGATTGCTCGATATGCGTTTGGGACGGTGCAAAGTGGCGATCGGGATAAAAAACGACGAGGAAATCGACTGGAGTCGCCCGCATATCAAGGTGGCGACGAAAATGGTCAATATCACGCGTAATTACTTCGCAAGCAAAGCGGTGGGCGTGGAGATCGTCAAGCTGTACGGTTCCATCGAATTGGCGCCGCTTGTGGGATTGGCGGACGCTATCGTCGATATCGTTGAAACCGGTACGACGATGCGAGAAAACGGTTTGAAAGTAGCCGAAGAGATTATGGACTCGTCGGCACATCTGATTGCCAACAAAAACAGTTTTTACGCCAAGAAAAAAGAGATTCTTGCGCTGTACAAGTTGCTTGAAGAGGTCGTGGAACGCCGTGGCTGAATTGAACCCCGATGCGTCGCTCGATCTCTATGCGCGCGTAGAGGACTTGCTCGGAAACGAAGAGGCGATCGATAGGCTTTACGCGCATTATTACGACCTACTCTGCAAGTTCTCTTTTGGAAGTCTGCTTGACGTAGGGTGCGGAAGCGGCGCTTTTTTGGAGCGTTTGCAAGCGCGTTTTCCTCATATACGATGCAAAGGGATCGATCTAAGCGGCGAAATGACGGCGCGTGCGCGCAGCCGAGGTATTGAAGCGGAAAAAATCGACTTGTGCGAGGAAGGGGGCGTATATGACGTCATCACGGCGGTATTCGATATGGTCAATTATCTGCCTTCTTCGGCACTTAAAGGTTTTTTTCGTTGTATCAAGTCGCATCTTCGAAAAGGCGGTCTTTTCCTTTTCGATATCAATACCCGTTTCGGTTTCGAGGAAGTGGCGGTAGGAGCCTTTACGGCGCAAGACGGTGGACGTTTCGTCGCGATAGAAAGCGATTTTGAGGAGGGGTGCTACACGGCGGATTTTACCCTCTTTTCAAAAGAACAAGACAGCGTGTGTTATCGTAAGGAGAGTCAGACCGTCACGCAGTTTTACCATGCGCTTGAAACAGTGGTGGCGGCCTCCGACATGCATTTGGTATATAACGAACCGATTTCGTTGTACGATCTGGGCGAAGCGGATAAAACGATAGTGATGCTGGAACGCTAACCATAGACGAACCAAGCCTATGAATTGTAAAGATTAAGTATAAGTAGGGTGTCGTAGTTTTGCGGCGCCGCCGCAAAGGTTACTTGATAATATCGAAGGGATTTTCGACGACGTTTTTACGGTCGACGATATAAGGAATAAGCGCCGTTTGGCGTGCGCGTTTGATGGCTTTGGAGACCATCTCTTGGTGTTTTTTGCAGTTGCCCGTCAAACGTCTGGGCATAATTTTGAAGCGCTCGCTTAGGCTGAATTTCAACATGCTCAAGTCTTTGTAGTCGATAAATTCGACTTTTTGTTCGCAGTATCTGCAGTATCTTTTTTTGAATTTTCTTCTTTCTGCCATGGTTGTTTCTCCTAAAAGGGTATTTCGTCTTCGTCGATATCGATTTCGGGAATCGTTTGTTCGGGTTCGGGCTGTTGTTTCGGCTGCGGCGTCGCTTGCGGTGCCGCTTGCGACGGTTGCGCATAAGCATCGTGCGTCGGTGCGGCATATCCCGGGTTAGTCGTGGCGGCGGGCGCGTCTCCTTTGCTATCAAGCATTTGGAGATTTTCCACCGTAATCGTGTGACGGCTACGTTTTGTGCCGTCTTGTGCCGTCCACTGATCCAACTTCAAACGTCCCTCTACCAAAACCTTGCTGCCTTTTCTGAGATACTGGTTGGCTATTTCGGCGGTGCGCCCGAAAAAGGTGATATCGATAAACATCGTCTCGTCTTTTTGTTCCCCGGTCGCCGTTTTGTAACGACGGTTCGTCGCGATACCCGTATTGGCTACGGCGCTACCGCCGGGCGTATAACGAATCTCGATATCTCTTGTCAGGTTGCCTACCAAAATAACCTTGTTGTACATCAGAATGCTCCTTGGGCGGGGTTACGCCTCTTCGCTATTGCCTTTTGCGGCTTTTTCCGCGAGTTTGTTAAACTCGGAGATCTCTTTTTTGGTTGTGTACTTGATCGTCAAAAACTTAATGATCTCTTCATTGATGCGAAGATTTCTTTCGATTTCCGCGATCGCGTCGCCGTTTGCTTTGTAGTAAAAGACCGTATAGTAGCCTCTTTCGTTTTTTTGTACGGGATAGGCAAGTTTACGCATACCCATATCATCTTCGGCAAGCAGTTCGGCATCGACTTTTGCGAGCACCTCTTTCATACGCGCGATCTGTGCTTTGATCTCTTCTTCCGTCAGTGTCGGTTTGACAACGAAAAGCGTTTCGTAGCAGTTCATGAACTTCCTTTCGGTTTTATAGCCCGTCCTCTTGTATCGAGCGATACATACGAGTACGAGCAGGAATTTTGGGAATGAGGATTTTACCCTAAATTTGCTTGTATAAAGCTTTTTACGTTTTTTCGCAAAAACGGTGATAAGCTTTTTTCCCTTTTTTGGCACGATACATCGCTTTGTCCGCACATTGGGTCAACTTCTCGGGGTCCGTCGCGTTTTCGGGGTAGAGCGCGATACCGATACTAACGCTTATAGCCAGACGATGATTCGCAATCTTTTTTTCTCCTATGAGGTTCCGTTCCAATGTTTCGACAAAGGCTTTGACTTGATGTCGTTTACGCGAAAGTAAAATAACGAACTCATCTCCTCCGAGACGTGCCAAAACGTCCTCCTCGCTCAAATACGAAAGGATTGTCGAAGCGACATATTGCAAGACGGCGTCTCCGACATCGTGACCGTAAGTATCGTTGATAGGCTTGAAGTCGTTCAAATCCAAGTACATAAGAGCGAAGGGTTCTTTTTTGCGGACAAAACTACGGCATGCTTCATCGAAGGCTTTACGATTGGCCGCACCCGTTAGCGGGTCGATACTCGATTCGGTGCGCATCGTATCGAGTTTGCGGCTAAGCGCTTCTCTTTCGGATTGCATGTTGCTTAAATAGTCGAGAAAATAGTAAGGAAACAAAAAAGTCAAAAGAGCGAATGTCGCTATGAAATCGCTGTTATCGTACCATTCGGAAGAGACGACAAGAAGCAGAGCCCATGAGAGTGCCGATACGGAGATGCTCGTATAAAAATATTGCGTACCGAATCGAAAAGCGCTGCTCATTACGATTAGTACATATAGAGCAAAAAGATATATGGCGCCTCTTCCGAATAACACGAGGACGTAAGTCAGAAGCGAAATGTCTGCAAAAAGAGGGAGTAGTTTGCGTGTTACGGTAAAATGATCGGGATAATAGAGTACGAAAAGATAGTGGCCGACGGAAAGGATTGTCACCAAGGTCAAAACAAATCCCGTTTGCATCAAGTCGGACGCAATATTTCCGTCGGGGAAAAGCGCATAGATAATCGCCGTCAATCCTATCAGTCCGACGAGGGTGATAAAACGGTGGCGATAGTATTTCAGTTCTTCGTATAAAAAAATATCGGTATCTTGCATCGACTTGCTACCCTAAGATATATAAAATGTATTATAAGATGAAAATACTTTGTTTAGGAAAAAAGTTACAACATTTGTTGGATACGAATCAAAACGGCATACAAAAGCGCTTCTCTTTGGGTGGCGGGCGCTTGCTTGATTCGCAATTCGCTACGAATGAGGTGTTCGTAGATTTTGAGCAGCGAAGAAGATTTGATGCGTAGGGCGAGTTGCTGTTTGCGTTCTCTGATATACGGCGGCGGAGTAAAGCCGAAGATCGCTTTAAAATCGGGCGTGCCGTGAAGTTTGATATAAGCGTTGATCAAAAAAATATCGTTGAGAAAATATTGGGTGGAGCGCAAAATGGCAAACTCGTCGTAGCCGAGTTCGAGGAGTTTGGCGATGGTTGCGGTGATAGGCGCTTTTTCGAAAAGTTCGCTCAGTAGTTGCTCTACCGCCAAAGGCGCCGTCGAATAGACGAGGCTGTCGATCTCTTTGGTAGTGACGGGACGATTCAAAACGGAAAGCTTTTCGAGCTCTTTCATGCAAAGCGAGAGATTGTTGTGCAGTACGTTTATGAGGTGTTGCAACGCATAATGATCGATGTGCATCTCGAGTTGTTGCGCCTTTTGCCGAAGTAGGGCGATAGCCTCTTTTGAGGAAGCTTCGAAAAAACGTACCCACACGCCGCCTTTTTTTTCGGAAAAAGCGCTTTGAAGCGTTCTCGCATCGGCATCTGGGCCTCGAAAAGCGTAGAGAAAGTAGTTGCCTTCTTGCGTGTTTGCCAACGATACGAGCGTTTCGAGCTCTTTTTTTGGAAGCTTTTTGTCATGCTTGACGATGAGTAGATTGGTACCGCCGAAAAGCGACGATTGCGAAAGATAGCTTTTGGCGCGTTCGAAATCCCATTCGTCGAAGTAGAAGCTCAACGCCTCTTGCGTCGCGTCGAGTTTCGTTTTGTAAAGATCGATGTAGCGGTCGATAAAATAGTCGTTTTCTCCGTAGAGCAGTACCGCTTTAGGCAGTTGCTTTTGAAGTAACGTATCGAATTCGCGTTTATACATCAATCGCTCTTTAGCGTTTCTATTTTTTCGATCGCTTCGGCCGCCACAAAGGCCAGTGCGATGTCGGCTTCGACGATCTTTAGACGTATTGTATCAAAAAGGGTGAGATCGTCTCCTTTAAGCGTCACGACGATGCCCTGCGGTGCGTTCGGATCTTTGATTTGCGCTTTGGCGCTCTCGCCCGCTTCGATCACTTGTGCGACAAAACTTTCGCCTTTGTGTGCCGCCGCCCATCTGGCGAACTTACGGTCTCGAAAATCCCATTCGGCTTTGGCGGAAGCGCGTTCGAGTTCGCTAACGCGCGCGCATAAAGGGTCGATATTGCGCAAGAGATACTCCGTCTCTTCTTTGTCGTTGCGTAGTTGCGCCTTGATAAGACGATGCAAAATCAAGTCGCTGTAGCGACGAATCGGAGAGGTGAAATGGCTGTAACGGCTAAAGCCCAATCCAAAGTGCCCCACGTTGTGCGACGCGTAACTTGCCTGCTTGAGCGATCGAATGATATGTGCATCGACCTCCGCTTCGATCCCGAGCTTTTTCGCCTCTTTTTGGACGGCGCGTATCGCCTCTTCGACCGTTTCGTACTCTTCGACGAAAAGACCTACCGTCGCCAGTTCGCTCAGGAGCGTTTCGAGTTTGGTAAGTTCGGGCGGTTCGTGGATACGAAAAATGGCGTCTCCTTCGCCTACAAAGCGTTTCGCAGCAGCGCGATTTGCCAGAAGCATACACTCTTCTATCAGCGAATGCGAAGGCGTGCCCGTCTCGATTTGCGTCGAAATCAGTTCGTGTCGATCGTCGATGGTGATTTTGATCTCTTCGCTGCGAAAATCAAATCCCTTTTTGAGCCTCGATTTGCGTAACTTTTGTGTTATCTCGCGTAGCGGCAAGAGCCATCTCAAAATGCGTACGATTGTTTCGTCGTCGCCTTTGTAGCCCTCGGCAAAGATGCCGTCGACACTTTCGTAGTTGAATCGAAACTTGGAGTGGATGATCGCTTCGTAGAAACGCTCTTCGACCGGTTGCAAGGTTTTGGGATCGAGTTTGATTTCGGCGACGAACGCCAAGCGATCGACGCGAGGTTTGAGCGAACAGATGTTTTCGCTCAGTTCGCGCGGCAACATCGGAAAAGCTTTGTGCGGGAAGTAAGTGGTAAAACCGCGACGTTTGGCTTCTTTATCGATTTCGCTGAAATAGGGCACATAGTGGCTGACATCCGCGATGGCGACATAGAGAGTATGGGTATCGGTATCGAAGTAGATTGCATCGTCGAAATCTTTGGCGGTGACGGGGTCGATCGTACAAAAGTCGAGTGCCGTCAGATCGACGCGGTTCGGATACACCGTTTTTTCGACCCTTTTTTCGACGCGTAGCGCCTCTTCGACACACTCTTCGGGGAAAGCGTCGCGTCTGCCGTAAAGCAACAAAGAGATAGGCTCGTCCACGCGCGCGTCTTGCAGATGTCCCAACACTTCGACCGCTTCGTCGGTATCGATATCGACTTTGAAGACAGTGCCTTCTTTGAACGCTCCTGCGCTTATATGCGGGATCTTTGCGGAGACCGGTTTGGCGGTTTTGATATCGCGTATTTCGATCGAACCGTCCGGCATACGGTAGGTGTAGGCGATATAGTGGTGTCGTGCCTTTTCGACCACTTCGATCACTTTGGCGCTTGCGCGTCCGCGTCGTGCAATGATACGCTTGATTAGTACGATGTCTCCCTCTTTGGCGTCGCCGATATCGCGCGGATCGATCAAAAGATCTTTTTGCCCCTTTTCGGAAGCTTCGACATAACCGTATCCTTCCGCATTGACGGAGATTCTACCGATACGATAGCGCGACCCCAGTGCATAAAGCCCGCCTTTTTGTTGTAAAACTCCTTCGTCGACGAGGCGATCGAAAAGCGGACGCAGTTCTTCGTCGAGGTCCTCTCGTTTACACCCTTTGCGAAAATGAAGTGCGACAGCGCTCATAAAATATCCTTTATCCTTAAGAAAAACCGTTCATTTTTTTGTTCGAGACACTATCAAAGTTTTTTGATACTACGTAAACGAAATTAAATTCCCGTAAAAGAATACACTATATAAACTTGCCTTTACTTTTTTTGAGAATCGGTTTGCGATACGGTTAAATTTTTTTTAATTTATATAAAAGTATAATCGGCCATATTACGGTAAACTGTTATATATATTGTTACATCGAAACGAGTAATGCGAGAGGGTGTTAAGCATAAAAAAGGCTACAGATATTCTAAATTATATTTTTGGGTTGCTTTTGTTGTCAACGGTAACGGCATGGAGCGTGTCGCCTCCTTCTGTTGCACCGATTTCTCGTGGAGAGATAGAAACGGCGGTAAAACTGATCCCCATCATCACGTTGCTGTTGGATGGAAGGGATAAGCTTCCTCCAAAGAAACCTTCGCTTGAAGAGTTTCCTCCTTCCGAAACAAATATCAACCCTATTCAACTTCGCGTAACCGGTGAAATAGGCGCCGATATATATCTTAACGGTATAAAGGTAGGTACCGTAAAAGAAAGCGGAATCGCTACCGTATCGATAAAACTGCAAAGAGGCTCCAATGATATCGCGATAACCCTCAGAGACAAAGCGGGAAACGAGAGTGATGAACTATACTTCAAAATAACTTATCGAGACAATACGGATATGAAGTTGGATCAAACAGCCATCATCGACTTTGACCACAAAAACCCCAACCGCATCCAAAACGGCTCTTTCGAGCTGGGACTGGGGGCGGAGCCTATCTATTTCGGCTGGAAGCTGGAAAAGGTCGATGAGGCGGGCGGCGACCTGACACCGCCGGACTATCCCGTGATCGACACCGCCACGGCGATGGAGGGCAACGCCTCGATCAGAATTTCCAATATCAAAAAATATCAACAAGTCCATATCGACTTTACCCCGCCGGATATCTCCGA
>JALVPA010000094.1:0-952 GCA_027026055.1 Campylobacteraceae bacterium
CGCGATGATGGGCCCTTCGTCCAGATCGTCGGTGACGAAATGCGCCGTCGCGCCGATGATCTTCACGCCGCGTTCGTAAGCTTGTTTGTAAGGATTGGCGCCGATAAAAGCGGGCAAAAAGGAGTGATGGATATTGAGTATGCGTCCGGGAAAACGCGCAACAAAATCGGGCGTGAGGATGCGCATATATTTGGCAAGCACGATATAATCGAACGTATAGCCTTCAAGTATCTCGAGTACTTTTTGCTCATGTTCGTCGCGCTTTAGCCCATCGGCGGGCACATAATGAAAAGGGATATCGAAACGCTTTACCAAATCGGCAAGGTTGGCGCGATTGGCGACGACACAAGCGATATCGGCGGGCAGCTCGCCGTCGGCGTGACGAATAAGGATATCGCCGAGTGCGTGCGACTCTTTGGTCGCCATAAGGACAATTTTTTTGGGTTTGGGGATAATCACGCGGATGTGCGCACCTTCGGGCGCCACTTTCTGCAGTGCCTCGGCAATCTCGTTTTCGTCGAAATCGCCCGTCACCACCGAGCGCATAAAAAAGCGTCCGCGCTCTTTGTCGACAAATTCGCGGTTGGAGTCGATATTGATCTCACGCTCGTAAAAAACTTTGGCAAACTTATAAACCAACCCCTTTTCGTCGACACAATCGATCAACACACGCGCACGCTTCACTTCGCTCATCCCTATCCTCCAAACCCTTTGCTTGTTATATTTTGACTAAAAAGGCGACCTCTTGGGTCAGACCCGCAACGACAACGCTAAAGCATTAGCATTGAGGTCAGACCCCTTATTCAAAACAAAAGCTTTCCAAAGGAAAGCAAACCGAAACTCTTCACTCATATCTCTTCTCTCCTCACTAAATCTCGGTTCCTCATTCCTCATTTCCAATTTCCAATTTCTAATTTCTAATTTCTAATTTCTATTATTTGCTCGCATAGTT
>JALVPA010000094.1:962-1648 GCA_027026055.1 Campylobacteraceae bacterium
ATCTCGGAGCAACTTACCACCTCTTTGGCGTCGAAATCCGCCAAATCGCCGGTACGATAACCGTCCGCCAAAGCTTTTTTGATCGCTTCGTCGATCTTATCCGCCGCTTTCTCTTCTCCGAGCGCATAGCGCAACATCATACTCGCGCTGGCAATGGTGGCGATGGGATTGGCGATACCTTGTCCCGCAATGTCGGGTGCGGAGCCGTGAATCGGTTCGTAGAGCCCCACTCCCTTACCGATACTCGCACTCGGTAAAAGTCCGATGGAACCGCTCAGCATCGACGCCGCATCGGAGAGGATGTCGCCGAAGATATTGCCCGTCAAAATCACATCGAACTGTTTGGGATCACGGATAAGCTGCATCGCCGCATTGTCGACATACATATGGCTCAGCTCCACTTCGGGGTACGCTTTTGCCGTCTCTTCGACGATCTCTCGCCAAAATTGGCTTACTTCCAGTACGTTGGCTTTATCGACGGAGCAAACACGTTTATTGCGTTTCATCGCGATATCAAACGCTACCTTCGCGATACGTTCCACCTCTTCGCGGGTATAGACCATCGTGTTGTAAGCACGATCTTCTTCGATGGCGCGCGGTTCGCCGAAGTAGATACCGCCCGTCAACTCGCGCACCACCATGATATCGACACCTTTGACCACATCGGGTTTGAGTGTCGAAGCGTT
>JALVPA010000095.1 GCA_027026055.1 Campylobacteraceae bacterium
GACTCGTTGCTGGATGTAGGTACGGGTGCCGGATTTCCGGGATTGGTTTTGGCTATCGCATGGAGAGAATCCGAGATTGTGTTGACGGAGCCGATAAAAAAACGTGCGGCGTTTTTAAAATACGTATGTGCCGACTTGGGATTAAAGCATGTTCGGGTCGTATCGAAGCGCGTCGAAGAGATTGTTCACCCTCCGTTTGCGTTGATTACGTCGCGTGCGGTGACCGATACGAAAATGTTGTTGAATTTGACGCAACACGTAAGCGACGCGCAAACGCATTATCTTTTCTATAAAGGAAGTCGGGCGGAAGAAGAGGCGACCTTTCTCGGTAATCAGTACGATTATGATATAGTACGTAAAGGGAAACGACACTACCTTTATATCAAGGGTCGCAAATGATATTGAAACTGGTTTTGTTTGCCGTCGCGGCATTGCTGATTTACAAATGGCTGGGCGGTAGCGTCTCTTTGCCGAAAGCCAAGCCGAAACGGCGCAGCAAAGGCAAACCCTCCGTCAAAGATGCGGAGATGGTGGAGTGCGACGAGTGCGGCATTTACGTTTCGATAGAAGAGACAACGTTGGTAAATGGAAAATACATTTGCGAGGATTGTTTAAATAAGGAGAAAGCGCGATGATCTTGATAGGTCACCCTTGGATAGAGAGTCCGCGATTTTGCCGCGTCTATAGTAAAAAGGATATAGAAGCGACATCTCCGGGCGGCGTTGTATTACTCGAACCTTTGAACGATTCGCACGAATTGGCGGTTTACTGTCAACAAAACGATATCGCTTACGCGGTTGTCATCAACTCTTTGGACGAAGCACTTTATGCCAACGCGCTCGGCGCGGCGTATGCGATTTGCGACAAAGATACGGCGCTTATGGTGCAACCGATTGCAGAAACCTATCTTTTCGATATGAAGATTTTGGTGCTGATCCACAGTGAAAAAGAGATCGGCAAAATTGCCAGAGGAGGCATAGACGGTGTGATTTTCGCTTCCGCCATCGGTTCGCAGCATGCCTAAGCGTATTTCGGTTTCTCCCACAACACTTCTTATTTTACTAAACGGTATCGTTTATATGTTTTTGGCCGTTGCAAACGGCGGTTTTGTGACAATCGATTTGAAACTTTTGGCTTATACCGGAGCGCTTTTCGCTCCCACGGTAGTCGAGGAAGGCGAGTGGTGGCGTTTGCTAAGCGCAATGTTTTTGCACAGCGGCATGACGCATTTGCTTATGAATATGGTATCGCTTTATATCGTCGGACGAATGTTGGAGCGTTTTGTATCGGCTTACGCCTATACGGTTATCTATTTTGCTTCGGGTATTGTCGGCGGATTGTTGTCACTGTATGTACATCCGCTGAGCATCGGCGTGGGTGCAAGCGGTGCGATTTTCGGAATATTCGGAGCGTTGGTTGGTATTGTCGTAGCCAACAAAGTGCGTATGGGCGGCTATTTTAACGAAGCGATGAGAGAGATTGCGGCTGTGCTAGGTATCAATCTTTTTATCGGACTTGCCATTCCCGAAATCGATATGACGGCACATATCGGCGGATTGATAACGGGCTTTGCGGGAGGATGGTCGTATACGAAAAAGAGACGTTTCTTTTTTGTTTTTATCGTTATAACTTTTGTTGCGGCGCTTTATTTGGTCGGTAGTTCGGATGCCTCTTATGTTGCGGCTGTTAGGTAGTGCGATTGTCGTATGGATAGCGACGGGATGCGGCGAACCGCAAAAAGCGGCGTATATAAAGCAACGTCATGCATTGACAATCGCTTTACACAAGATTGACAACGAAATCGATATATCCGAAAGCAAACGGTTGGCTTCGAGGATATTGCAACGTAGTAAAACGTTGACACAAAAGTTTGAACGCTCACTCTCCCCCGTTTTTCATAACTTCTTGGTCGATATGCATCTGAAAAAGGGCGGACTTTGTTGGCACTACGCCGATGCGATCTATCTTGACCTTTTGCGCCACCAAGCGATCTTTCCACACTATCGTTTTCATCTTGTTGTCGCGCACAAGGGGGAATATTTTCGCGAACACAATACAGTGCTTGTCGTTGCCAAAGACAAGCCGTTAAACAAGGGACTTGTGATCGATGCGTGGCGCGATAACAAACGTTTGGTTTTCTACCCCTTCTACAAAGACCCCGATTATCGATGGGAACACCGAAAGGACAGGTGTCTTTGTGAGATTAGAAATTAGAAATGAGTGTAATGAGTAACGAGGAACCGAAGAGAGAGAAGAGTGATGAGTGATGAGAGAAGAGTGATGAGAGAAGAGTGATGAGAGAAGGAGCGGGGGCTTTAGCCCCGTGTCATGTTATTTTTTCTTCTTTCAAATTTCAAAGAGGCAGATAGATCTTGTCGATAAGCTCTTCGTACTCACTGCGCGCATCGCTGTCTATCGTGATGCCGCCGCCGCTTTTGTATCGTAGTCCTTTTCCGCTCTTTTCGATAAAGCGGATCATCACCGCACTATCGAAACCGTTGCCGTCGTAGATACCGAAAATTCCCGTATAAAAACTGCGGCGATAGTTTTCGACCGCTTCGATGATCTCACAGGTTTTCTTTTTGGGTGTGCCGGTGACGGAGCCTGCGGGGGTGATGGCGTCGACGATTTTGCCTATGTTGCTATGCCAATCGCTTTCGAGCTTTGCCGTGATTTCCGAACTAACTTGCAACAGGCGTTTGTCGCCTGCCGTGATCTTGTCAATGTAGCGAAAACGCTCTACGCGCACCTCTTTGCCCACGATGCCCAGATCGTTGCGCATCAGATCGACGATCATCACATGTTCCGCCATCTCTTTTTCGTTTGACAAAATCGCCGTTTCGGCATCGGGAAGCGCCGCGTCGATCGTACCTTTCATCGGGTAGGTGCGGATAGTATTGCCTTCGATTTTGACAAAGCGTTCGGGCGAAAAGCAGACGAAACGATCTTTGAGATAGAGTTTGAATTTCGCTTTGGAAAAATAAAAAATCTCTTCAAGGCTCAGGTCGGTTTTTATCGGTGTGGCAAAGGTGAGGTTGAGAAGATAGGTATTGCCGTGCCGTATCTCTTCGCGCACTTTCTCAAGCGCTGTTTTGTAAGTCGTAAAGTCAACGGGAAATTTCTCGAAGCGATACGTCCTGTCACGCTTTCGTCGCGGTGTATTGCGTCGATCTTGCAGTTTGTATTTGACGGTATTGTTATCTAACTTTTCAAGCGGCGAGACAAAGAGCGCCGTTTTGTCGTAAGAGAGGATAAACAGAAAGGGTGTGCGCAAGCTTCCCAAGCGATTCATCTGTACAAAGCCGTCGTTTCGGGTGTACCATGCCATCTTTTATCTGCTCTCCAGTCTGCACTTTAGCGTCTTGTCCATAGCGACGAAGGAGAACCCAACCCCGAAGGGGCGCTTGCGTTTTCGACTGTCGGAGCTATGGTGCAAGATGTGATAAACGCGCGTATGCATGGTGTCAGCTGTCAAGAAGCAGCAGTTTCAAAATCGCCATACGTACAAAGACACCGTTGCGTACCTGCTCAAGCACTTTGCAGCGCGGATCGGAGAGCATCTCGTCGCTGATGTCGATATTGCGCATGACCGGTCCGGGATGCAAAAGCAAGATATCGCGTGCGCCGAGGCGCGCCTTGTCGATGCAGTAGTGTTTGGCATATGCGCCATAGTCGTCGAAAATCGGCTTGCTGTGGCGCTCCAGTTGTGCGCGCAGGCTCATGACGACATCGACATCGTCAAGCACCGCTTCGAGATGTTCGTATTTGGGCAGGTCGCTTTGCGGCATAAAGGGTTCGGGCGCAACCAATTTCACCTCCATCCCCATACGCGTAAAAAGACGTATGCCCGAGCTCGCGACGCGTGAGTTGACGATATCGCCGACGATAGCGATCTTTTTGCCGCGCAGATCGCCGAAGTACTCTTTCATCGTAAAGAGATCGAGCAGCGCTTGCGAAGGATGCGCGTAATTGCCCGCGCCCGCATTGATCACCGGTACCATCTTCATCGCCGCCAGTTCTCTCGGCGTTTCGTTGCGAGAGTGGCGGACGATCACCCCGTCGGGCTCCATGGCGCAGAGGTTGGCAAAGGTATCTTCTAAGCTTTCGCCTTTTTTGGTCGAAGAGCGACTCGGATCGAGGTGCACCACCGCCGCACCGAGGCGCTTGGCGGCGACTTCGAAGGAGCTACGGGTGCGCGTGGAGGGTTCGAAAAAGAGGGTGATAAGCAGTTTGTCGCGCAAAAGTGCGGGCGGACGTCGGCGTTTGAAACGCGCGGCATCGTTTAGTATCGCTTCGATTTGCACATCCGTTAAGTCGTCGGTATCGATGAGGTGTTGCATGATTAAGGCTCCGGAGAAGATTTATGTGATTATAGCAAAGAGGAGGGAAATTGGGGATTAGAAATTAGGAATTAGAAATGAGGAATGAGCAATTATGGAGGCGGGACTTTAGTCTCGCAATGATTTAGTGAAGAATGAGGAGAGAAGGGTGAAGAGATTAAAAAATTAGAAATTAGAAGTTAGAAATTAAAAAGATGTTGCGGTTTAAAGCGCATCGACAAAGCGTTGCAAGCCTTCCTCGACAGACCACCAATCGGGAAAGTGCGCGTCATAGTAGGGCTGCGTTACCGTAGCGAAGTGTTCTTTTTCTTCATAGAGGTTAACGCACCAGTCGAAATCGACGTTGCGTGTTTTAAGCGCTTCGATGCTTAGAAGCGTTTCGTTGATGCAGCCGAGGCGACTTGGGGTGACCAGCAACGCTTTGCTCTCAAAAAGCGTGATAAGGTCGATCATCATTGTCGTTTCGGTGACAGGCACCATCAGTCCGCCCGCGCCTTCGACAACTAAGATGTCACAAAGCGACGAGAGGCGACGATAGGTGTCAACAATCGTGTCAATGGAGACAATCTTCTTTTTATCTGCACATAAAGGCGCTGCGGGCAGCGAAAAGGTGTATGCCGTGACATCTGTCGGCGACAACGATAGGAAGTTGTCGTTGTGATGTTGACATCTTTCGAGAAGTAGTGAGGCGTCTTGCGGTGTGCCCGATACTCCCGTTTCGATCGGTTTGAAGACGCCGGGGGTGTATCCCGCGGTGGCAAGTGCTTCGATAAGACGAAGCGAGGTGTGGGTTTTTCCCACATCGGTACCGGTGGCGGTGACGAAAATCGAACGCATACTAAAGCTCCGTTTATCAAAATGGTGTATACTATTCGAAATAATAGCCAAATCTACGGAAGGATTGTAACACACAATGCCGAACTTTAAAGA
>JALVPA010000096.1 GCA_027026055.1 Campylobacteraceae bacterium
CCGTCTTTCCGATATTTCCGGTTAACAGCGCCAAATGTGTGATCGCCATCACCGCGTACGAACCGTCGATATGCTCCGTAATACCGAGTCCCCAAAAAATCATCGATTTTTTCACCGCATATTCGCGCGCAATATTGGGAATCATTTTCGCCAGATATTCATACCCTTCGATTTGCTCGAAAAATTTCGGATCGGCATAGGGATCGTTGACTATCTTCTCTTTAAAAGCCTCGAAACCGACCGTACGACTCTCCACGAACTCCTTGTTATACAACTCCTCTTCGATAATCACGCGCGCCATCATATTGAGTATCAACAAATTGGCTTCGTAAGGAATGATACAATTGTATTTGGCAAGCTTGGCAAGCTTGGTTTCACGTACGTCGATGACGGCAAGGTTGTTGAGTTTTTTGGCTTGTGCGACGATACGGTTGGCAATGATAGGGTGCGCTTCCATCGTATTGGAACCGATAACGACCATAAACTCCGTTTCGTAGATATCGTTATAAGGATTGGTAGCCGCTCCTTCGCCGATGGTAGTACGCATCCCTTTGAGACTCGGCGCGTGACAGACACGTCCGCAGTTGTCCACATGAGGCGAACCCATCGTCTCTCTGGTGAACTTTTGCATCGCATAGGCACTTTCGCAATTGGTACGCGCTCCCCCTATCGCGCAAAAACTTTCGCCGCCGTATCGTTCCTTGATTTCGCTTAGTTTCGCGGCGGCGATCGAAGTGGCGGTATCCAAGTCGCACGTATAAAAATCGGGCTCGAACTCCATCGCTTCGAGTTTGTCGCCGAAACGTCGCATCAGATGCGGATTGCGTTCCATAAAAGCACGCCGAATTCGAGGCTCGCGGATACGATCGTTCGCTTCGACGAAGTCATATCCGTATTTGCCTTTGATACAAAGTTTTCCTTCGGAAACTACCCCGTCTTTTTGCGCATAAATTTTGACGATTTTGTTCTCTTCCACCACACCGGTGATATCGCAGCCGACACCGCAGTACGTACATACGCTTTCGATCTCTTTACGTCCCATTTGCTTCGCCTTTGTCGAAAAAATCGCTTTTTTTTGAAAAATTCAGACTAAATTTATCCTATTTAATCTTAAACTAAGCGGGATTTCTTATTATCGTCATCACATTATATCAAAAGGAGAACGGATGTATACCATTCACGTTACCAAAGAGTGCGGCTGTTTCAAAAAAAGCGCTTTTGAAAACGACAAACAATTCGAAAGTAAAGACGACGCGTTGTTGCAAGCCAAATTGATGGAAAGCCATATGAACCAAAAGTTTTGTCAAAAGCATCACTTTTGGGTCGAAGAGGACGGCAATACCTTTCGTATCAATGTCGAAGAACGTCCCAAAGTAGAAGAGAGCGGCGGATGTTGCGGCGGCGGACATTGTAGCTAATTCGTACGACATGTCCGCGTGAAGTGCGATATTTTCGCACCTTCACTCTCTCTTTGCAAAGCTTCACAACGTTTAAACAGTGTGGATAATGCACCTCGCAATCATGATATCCTAAACGATTGCGATCCAAAGATGAAAAACGTTATTTAAAATTCCCAAACGTCAAGGGTGCTTTTATATCCTCCATCTTCTTTACCAAAGCGATG
>JALVPA010000097.1 GCA_027026055.1 Campylobacteraceae bacterium
ACAAAATAAGATTACGGGTTTTCCCTCGCCCGTTTTCGAGGTCAATCTTATGATTACAAAACGATACTGACTTTATTTGAAATATTGTGATATTCATAGTATAATATCTTAGTATAAATAAAGAGGAGAGCTTATGTTTTTTATCAGTGCAAGCGATATAATCAAAAAACCCTCTTATGTCACACAACCCAAAGAGATAACCTTTGTCGAAGATGCGAAACGTCACGTGATCAAAAGTGTTATCCTCCCCTATGATCTTTACGAAAAAATCAGAGAAAAACTGGAAGACGAAATCTATTTGATGCAAAACAAAGAGGCACTCTCGCAAAAAAACTACGAAAGCTTCTTGGAAATAGAAGAAGCCGGCGCGGAGGATTTGCAATAGATGCGTCGCGGCGACATTTATTTGGTCAACTTCGGGAAAAAATACAACTCCGAATTCGGCAAAGTACGACCGGCACTCGTTATCCAAAACGACATCGCCAATCGCAATATCGACAAAGTGGCGTTCAAAGGCGTCACACTGCTTCCGATGACAACCAATATCACGGGAGGAAGCGTACGCGTCTTTATCGAAAAACGCGACGCGCTATTGCAAGATAGCGAGGTGTGTATCAACGAAATCTGTACGCTTGACAAAAGCAGAATTCGCATAGAAAAGCGATTGACCGCATTGACCGAAGCGGAAATGAATGAAGTTTCTATCAAATTGAAACAGCATCTTTCCTTGTAAAAAACATCATTACGGCCCATGAACAAGCGAAGTGTGAAAAGCCGCATGACCCTATTTTGATACCGATGCAATCTTCGGACGCTAATTGCGCTTTTTGATTTTTTGAGTATTTGACACTTGAGATCAATTTCGTCGAGTCTTCGTCGCTCTTTGTCGATGACGACGATATCGAAAATACTACCGCCATTTTAAAATTTTTTGTTTTATAAGCTCCGGTTTTGTCAAATGCTTATCGTCAAGTTTCACGACCTTGGCACAATCCTCTTTTGCCAACCGAACATAAAGTCCGACTCGTATCGTATCGCCTTTTTGCAATTTCGGTATATCATAACTAAGCACTTTCGTTTCATCGGCATCAAGATTGTGTACGTAACTTTGTGTCGCCGTAGCAGGTATGACCACCTCTTTACCGTTTCGCTCGAAACGGTAAGCAAAATACCCTTGTCTATCTTCGCTTGGAGACGTTTCGAAGTTTTTCCATACGATCTTCCCCTTTCTTACAACCTCTATCTTTAAAAATTTGGCACGTGCAGGCTGAATAATCAACGGATGCGGCATTTTATTTGTCAAAGTGACTTTAAGACGATTTTTTTCGACGGCGAGATCGATATCCACCCCCTTCATCCTAAACGCTTTGTCATGTATGCCGGGAAATTCGTGACTCGCATGTTCACCGCGTACACGCTTATCCATCTTTTCTACGCCGCCGGGAACTTTGGGCATATGGCATTCGATACAAGACAAACTCTCTTGTCCCTCTTTCATCGCATGAAAAACGGTAATATTATGTTCGTTCCGTTTATGCGAATGACATCCCGTACAAACTTGTTTCGCATAGATGGGATTGGAAAGCGACGAGTGTTTGTCGCTCTCGTCGGGACGCTCCAGTCGTCCGAAAAAAGTCGGTTTATAATTTTCGGCTTGCTTCGCTTTAACGTTGAGATTGAACCTATGGCTCTTTTTCACATAGGCAATCGTATGGCAAAAGTAACAAGAAACACCGTCCGTATGTGTCGTATTGCGCTTATCGGGTCTTTCTTTTCCCGTTATCAACGCTTCGATATTGTTTGCCGAAGGCATATGACATGTAGCGCATGCATACCTTTTCGTATCGACCGAATCGGCCACTTTACGATGCAATTCGTCCGAAAAATAGCTCTTTGCGTGCATCGAACGACGATACTCTTCGTATATCGTCTCGTGACACTCTTTACATTTTATATTGGCGATATACGATTCTGCCGAAGTATAGAAGCTACCCAACAAAATAAAAAGAAGCAAAAATTTCATTTTCATAATCTCGCGAATGACTACGTGGGAAATCTCACATTTAAAAGGAGACTACTCTTCTAACGGAGATTTCCCGCCTACTCATTCGAAGCAACGGTAAAGGAAAAGCTCCTTTGCCGTTACAATGTATCGTTATGCACCTGGAATTTCTTGACGATGCTCTACGGAATAAGTAAAGGTCGGTGTCGTCAAGTTATAGATATATTTGATAAACTCGCCCGTTTCGGAATTGTACACGCCGATACGACCCGTCGTCCATTCGGAGATAAACGTCCATTTGCCGTGGTTGGCGGGTTCCGCATGCAACAATCTCGGCTGTACGGGGTTTTTCACTTTCGACCCGTGTTTCTCCGTATAGGTCAACATCTTCTCTTTGGAGAGTTTGGAGGCCATCTCTTTGCCTTTGACCGTCTCGTACTGCGTCGCATCCCACTCTTGAAGCACTTTACCCGTATGCGCATCGATCAAGCGTCCTTTATGCTTGTCGACTTCGATAATGCGATCGGTTTTGAGCGTCTCTTTATTGATCAAATAGACTTTATTGTAATTTTCTGGACCGCCCAGTACACAATCCGCCCACAAATAGGGCGTATCTTTGCTGGTACCGACGAAGAGTCCGCCGCCCGCGGTAGGCACGTTTGCGACAACATCCCAGTTCATATCCCAAATGACCACGTTACCGACGTTCATGCTGACCGTCGCATTGAGTTGACCGTACTTTTCGTTGTACCACGAACTACCTTGACCCGGGTGCGGCTTCGTACCCGGTCCCGTATAGACTTTCGCCGCCAATTTTTTGGTTTTGAAATCGACGATACCGATGACGTCGCTACCTTGAGACGCAATCATGTAGTAGCGTCCAATCTCTTTTCCTTCGTTCAAGAAGGCATCGTGCAAAATTTTACCGATGTTGGGGATATCTCCCACAATCGGGAAATCGGGTTTGCTGTAATCGACGATATAGACGTGACCTCCGTCTTTCAACGCAAACGCGAAATAGGGACCGTAAGGCGTATCGGCGATAGAAGCGACGCGGCTGGGACCGATATTGCCGTCGGGGTCGATAACGCTTGAAGTCGGATAGACTTTGAGCGGCTCGAGCGTGAGCGCGTCGCACAATACGGCACCGCCCGGGTTGTAGTTTCCTGCCATGACATATTTACCGTCGGGAGAGACCGCCAATCCGCGCGACTCTTGTCCTACCTGCACGCTTGCAATCGCCGGTTGACCCGGAGCGTTGAGATCGAACATCGTCAAACGACCCGAACGGCTGATAGAGTAAGCATAACGCGGCATACGTTTGTTGGTGACGGTAACGTGTACCGCAAAGCCCGCTTTGTGTCTGGAGAGCACTTTACCCGTCGTACCGTCGATAAAGTCGACCAACGAGGCGTCGCGCTCTGTAGCAAACACGATATCTTTGACATCTTTGACATCGGTCGGTTTCGGATATTTTTTAAAAAGCGCTTCTCTATCAGCAAGCTTTTTCCATGTCTTTTTGACATCGTCCAAAGAGAGCTTGAGCTCTACCGTATTTTTCCAATTCATCAACCAATCGACCATACCCGCCGCATCGTCTTTGCTAAACATATGCTTCCATGCGGGCATCGCCGTACCCGGACGTCCGTTCAAAATCACTTCCGCCAACATTTGAGCGTTTTTCTTTTTCAACGCTTTGGGACGCAAATCCGAACCGACCCCTCCTTGGTGAATCGGACCGTGACATCCTTGACACTCTTTTTCGTACACTTTGGCAAAATCCATTTTTGACGTACCGGCAAGCGCCATTGTCGCCGCCAAACTCGTAGCCGCCGCCAATCCCAACAATTTATTGATTTTCATTCTTCACTCCTTTGTTCGGTTTTCAACCCCGTTTAAGGTCGACATCTTACAATTGCTCCGTCGCTTTTGCGACAACCCTCTACAAACGGGGCATCACGCCCCGTCCCAATCCGTTTATTTTTTTCCCAATCGCTTTTTCTCTTGGAAATAGATCCAAAACATCGGCAACACAATCACCGTATGCAAAAATATCGTCAATGTCAACGGACCTTGATTGAGCCAACCGAAAAAGCTCGGCACCACGTCGCTAAAAGGTTCAAACAACATCGCAACCTCCTTTTTTTGGATGCGGAAATCCGCACCCTTTTTATGCTTGCGCTTTTTGCGCCTCTTTACCGATAGTGAGCAGATCCCACACCAAATAGACGAATCCGACGAATGTCACGACACCCATAATGGTACGCCATACCATCGCTTGGACATACCAAGGCAAGTTTTGTGCCGTAAAGTAAGCGTCCCATCCGCCGCCGAGTTCCGCTCTTTCGACCAAAACCTGTTCGTATCCGGCGATTGTCAGCGCGATCGTCATACCGATCACCCCGAACGAGATCAAAAAGATCGCCATTTTCGATTTGAACGTCGCCTTCATTCGTTCGACGCCGTACGCCCCTTGGATACCGAGATACATCATCCCGATCAAAATCGTCGCATAAGCGCCGAAGAAGGCCAAGTGTCCGTGAGACGCCGTAAACTGCGTACCGTGCGTATAGATGTTGACCTGAGGCAAGGTATGGAAAAAGCCCCAGATACCCGCACCAAGGAAGTTTCCGAAAGCATTGGTGACGATCCATGCCATCGCGGGACCGTTTTTCATTACGTTGCCCTCTTTTCCTTCGGCTTTGGCTTTGCCTTGCTCTTTACCCCAATCGTAAAGTACGTGTACAAACATCGCTACCAACGGTACCGGCTCAAGTGCGGAGAAGAGCGCACCGATCTCCCACCAATACTCGGGCGTACCGATCCAGAAGTAGTGGTGACCCAATCCCAAAATACCGGAACCAAAGAGCATCAACACTTCGATCCAGAGCCACATCTCGACGATTTCACGTTTGGCGTTGATGATTTTGATCAACGCATAGGCCGCCAACGTACCGACGAAGACTTCCCATGTCGCTTCGACCCAGAGGTGGATAACCCACCACCACCAATATTGATCCATCGTAATGTTATCGGTATAGAACATACCCGCCAGATAAAGACCCGCCAATGCCAGCAAGTCCGCCACCATCACGGTCATGATACCCGTCTTTTGTCCTTTCATATAGGTGGCAAACACGTTCCAATAAAAAATCAACACCACGACCACAATACCGATATCGGCCCAGCGCGGCGCTTCGATATATTCGCG
>JALVPA010000098.1 GCA_027026055.1 Campylobacteraceae bacterium
GGGGCGATCAAAAAACTTCGCGAATATCGTGCCGCACATCCGTTGGCGAAAAGCGAAGAGAAGAGTGAGTAACGAGAAGCCGAAGGAGACGGCGCTTAGTTGTCTCTATCGCGCTTTGTCTCCAATGCCTCGCGTAACGATTCGGGCATAATCTTCGCGTGATAGAGGTAGGGTCTGATTTTGGGCGGGATGTGCGCTCTTCTGCACGCTTCTTTAAATCGCTTCGGCATCACGGTGTGTAGATAGGGGGCGATATAAAGCAGTCCTTCTTCGAAAGCCACCGCCCACTTTCTACCTACGACAAGATCGTTTTTTTCGGCGATTTCCGCTCTTTGAGCGGCGGAGAGGAGGTAACCGAGTCCTTTGAGGGTCGTATCGGCGGCTTTGCTTTTGGCAAGAGGGGTGCGAAGTGCGACGATTCGTAGCGATTTGATCGAAACAAGCATTTCGTAATCCTTTTGCAAGCGTCGTTTGTCCGCTTGAAGATAATCGAAACTGCGCCGGATGCCGTCGGCGTATTGTGCGATCAGCGGATCGGAAAAGGCGTTTCTAAAACGATTGCGTTCGTAGTGTTGTTCCGCATTGCTTCTATCGACGAAGTAGGGATAATCGTGCGCACGGAGATAATCGAGCAGTTGCGCTTTGGTATAGCTAAGTAGCGGACGCACGAGGGTGTAGCCCTCCTTGGGGGTTACGGAGTCCATGCCGACCATCTCTTCGACTCCCGCACCTTTGCACAGACGCATCAACAGCCACTCCAGTCGATCGTTGAGTTGGTGGGCGGTGAGGAGGTTGTCGTAATCGTATTCTCGGATAAGGGTTTCGAAAAAATCGTATCGAAATGTGCGTGCTTGCGCTTCGAAGTTGGAAACAAATCGCGGCGCTTCGATCGTATGACAGCGTAGACCGTAACGCTTCGCTAACGCTTTGGCGTGCGCCACCTCCTCTTTACTCTCTTTTCTAATACCGTAATCGACGATGGCGATATCGAAGGGGATACGGTTTTCGATCATCAAAAAAAAGAGCGCGGAGGAGTCGATGCCTGCGGAGAAAGCAAGCAAGTTCTTTTTGTCAACGAGTATTGAAGAGTATGGAATGAGGAGCCGATGCGGCATCGCTCATGCCTCGCAAATCAGTGTCGCCAGCAGTTTGTCTCCCGCACGTTCCGTGATGCGGGCGCGATAGGTTTTGCCGACGGAAACGTTCAAGTCGGCGGTATCGTTGACAAGTACTTCGCCGTCTATTTCGGGCGCCCAAGCAAGCGGACGTGCGGAGAGGAGGTAGGCGTGTTCGTCGCTCTCTCCGTCGATAACGAGTGTCGTTTCGTTGCCGATCATTCGATCGAGGGAGCGTTTCGTCGCCTCTTCGGCGATCTTTCCCAATCGCTCTGCGCGCTCGGCAATCGTCTCTTCGGGAAGTTGGGGCATGGCGTAGGCGGCGGTAGTCTCTTCATTGGAGTAGGCAAAGACATTGAAACGATCGAATCCGAAGTGTGCCATAAAATCGCATAAACGGTCGAATGCGGTTTCGTCTTCTCCCGGATGTCCCGCAATGACGGAGGTACGCAAAAATGCCCCGGGTTTACTTCGCATATGCTCCAGCAGTGCGACGGTGCGCTCTTCTCCGAATCCGCGTTTCATGATTTTGAGAATACGGTCGTCGATGTGTTGTATCGGCATATCGTAGTAGGTTTGAAATACGGGCGAATCGGCGATGGCGTCGATAAGCTCGAAAGAGGTGGTGGAAGGGTAGAGATAGAGAATGCGCGCACTGCGCACACCTTCGATCTTCTCTACGGCGCGAATAAGCGCGACAAGTCCCTCTTGCATCCCCAGGTCGCGTCCGTAGCTGGAGCTGTCTTGCGAGATAAAGCTAAAGTCGTAATAGCCCGCTTCGGCAAGGCGCGAAACCTCTTTGACAATCGATTCGAGCGTACGAGAGTGAAGCTTTCCCTTGAAGCTCGGAATGGCGCAAAAACTACACTGTTGGTTGCACCCCTCGGCGATTTTGATATAAGCATGGTAGTTCGACCCCGTCACCAGACGCGGCGAATATTCGTTGACCAGATAAACCTCCGGACTGAACGTGCTTTGGCGCGAAGCGATAAGCGCGTCGATACGTTCGTAATCACCCACCCCCGTAAAGATATCGACTTCGGGAAGTTCCGCGGCGAGCTCTTCGCGGTAGCGTTCGCTCAGACAGCCGCTGACGACCAAAATCGAATCTTTCTTTCTTATCTCGTGGATACGCAAAATGGTTTGGATACTCTCTTCTTTGGCGGCGTCGATGAAGCCGCAGGTATTGACGATGATCACGTCGGCTTGCGCGGGATCGTCGATAATGCTATAATCGCGCAATCTGCCGAGCATCACTTCGCTGTCGACGAGATTTTTGGTGCATCCGAGGCTGATGAGGTGAAGTCTTTTTTGCATAGGTTTCCGTTCATATGTGATTGATGGTGATTTATACGGAAGTATAGCATAGATACGATTGAGGATAAATGCGAGAAAACGGAAGTTTCCGCCTCATATGTACGAGACGGAATCGGAAAGTGCGATACGAATTACTTCGTACCGAATTTATAGTCAAGCATGACCCAGAATTTGGTCGTATCGACTTTGTAGTCGTCGGCGCTGTACCAAGCGGCTTTGATAAGACCGCTCAGCCCTTTGACACCGGGGATTTTGTTTTTATAGAGTACGTCGATCTCCGTACCGTAATCGGTATCGCCGCGATCGCTTGAGTAGTCGTGGTAGATCACTTTCGCGACACCGAAGCCTTTCGCTTTGTATCCGAGCATGACGTTGACATCGACTAAACCGTCTTCCGGCGTCCCCAAGAACATATCCGCCCAACCGTTATGTGCATGGAGTGTCGCCAACGGTGTCGAGAAGGGGGCGTTGCCGTCGTCTCCCGCACCAAGCACTTCATATTGCGCACCGGCAAGGATGCCGCTCATATTGAGTGTCGCTTGGATATTGTAATAATCCGCATCCGCCGTAGCGTTCGAGGTATAATCGTCGAAAGAAGGATCGGTTTGTACGGCGTACTCGAGGCGATAGGAGAGTGTAGTGTTCTCGGCTACACCGACTTTACCCGTCGCGGCGATTCCCCACGTATCGTGGATATCTTCCAAAAGATAGCCGTACCCCGTTACCGTCAGCGCCGGCATGAATTTGTAAGAAGCGTGCAAGAGAACGGAACCCGTATCGAAATACGCCCCGTCGTCGGACCAAGGTAGCATTTTGACGGAGTCTTCGTCGAAGATTCTGTTAACGCCCCATACGTAGGCTGCCAAAAGATTGAGGTTCTCTACGGAGTTGTTGATGACGGCGATGGCATCGTAGGTTTGCGGCATTTGACGCCAGTTGACCGTACCGATGAAACGTTGGTTGTCGAGGTTGACCCCTTGGCGTCCGGCGCGGATTAGCGTCTTACCGAAGGCATAGTCGACATATGCTTGCGTGACGCGCGTTTGATCGGGATCGGCGACCACCTGATAAAGCGACTTGTTAACGATATCGTCGTTGGAAAGACTCCAGTAGTCTCCGTCACCTACGACATTGGTCGCTTCCAAATAGGCGGAAAGTCCTTCCACTTGCAAGAAATCCGCACCGATACCCAACGTCAATCTGTTGGTAAAGGCGTTGGCGTCGTCTTTACCGTTATCGCTCGCTTCGACATATTCGTAGCGAGGTCTGATTTCGCCTTTTGCGTAGATATTGTCAAAAATCAAGAACTGTGCCGGTGCGGCCTGCGTCTCTTGAACCGCGGGCTGTACCGGAGCGATGTCTCCACCTGCCAAAAGCATCCCGGAAGCTACGACCGAAAGCATCAAACTTTTTTTCATTTTCGTTCTCCTTATGAATATGATAAAAAATCATAACAGAAATCGTTAGTCGATGTCAATAAAAAATAAACAATCCGTTAATAAAATGTTAATATTCTTGATGCGAATCAATTTTTTCTTACTGTATATTCTATGAAGAGGATATTTGAAGTAAAATAAATGGTGGCTCGAGGCAGAATCGAACTGCCGACACACGGATTTTCAGTCCGTTGCTCTACCGACTGAGCTATCGAGCCGTGTTGTGGAAACGGATGAAATTATAACCGTTTATTCTTAAACAATACTTATAAGTTTTTGATCATATCGACGAATTTTTTGCCGCGTTCTTTATAGCTTTGAAACTGATCCAGACTTGCAGCGGCGGGGGAAAGCAATGCAACGCTGTCGCTATCGTGTATCGCATCGATCTTTTCGATCGCTTTATCCAAAGTGCCGCAGCCATGCGCTTCGATACCGTAACGGTTGGCAAGCTTCATTAGTTTCGCTTCGTTGGAACCGATAGCGTAGATTGTCGTGTTTTTCTCTTTCAGAAGTGCAAATAACGGCGCCAAATCGACCCCTTTGTCGTCACCGCCGAGGATAAGATGCAATCGCTTGTCACTATATGCTTTAACGGCTTGTATCGTCGCATCGAGGTTGGTAGCTTTGGAGTCGTTGACCCAGAGCCTACCTTTGGCATCCCTCAGTTCCTCTTGGCGATGCGCATCGCGCTCAAAGGCATTGATTCGTTCATAATCGACGCGATCGAAAAGGGTTTTGGCAACCGCCATCGCCAAGAGCGCATCCTGCAAAAATGCGCCTTTAAACGCTAACTTGTGCATATCGATACCGAAAAAGTCGGCAATGGAAGCGTTGTCTTCATACTCGACGATCCACGCGTCGCTGGGCGGAAGCGGAAGCCCTTTCGGTACCAATGCCAGCTCTCCTTCTTTCATTGTGCGAAGCGGTCGCAGTTTGTCCTCGATATAAGCGTCGAAAGAGCCGTGCCAGTCGAGATGGTCGGGAGTGATGGGCAACAAGAGGTAGATACCCGGCGAAGCGTAGCGGGTATGGTGCATCGTAAAGGAACTCGTCTCAAGCACCCATATAGGCGCTTCGGGATCGAGTTCGGCCAACGGCGTGCCGATATTACCACCGCTTACCGCACCGTAAGGTGCAAGCAGATGGGTGAGCATCTGGGTGGTGGTAGTTTTGCCGTTGGTACCGGAGATCCAAACCGTGAAAGGCGAATGCCTTTCAAGTGATGAGTGACGAGTGATGAGTGAAGCGTTGTTCTGAGTGCCCAAAAAAAAGTCGTATTCGCTTAGAAGATGTTTGGCACTTCGGATAAGGG